>PPDG01000343.1 GCA_002899795.1 Desulfobacteraceae bacterium
ACTTAGGTTCCGGAGTATGTAAACCCAAAATGACAACTTAGCCCCCACATACCAAAAAGGCTCAATCTATACAGATTGAGCCTTTTTTTATCGTGGCTCCCCGGGACGGACTCGAACCGCCGACTAAGTGGTTAATCCCGCCTACGGCGGGACTCTACCAACTGAGCTTCTAAAAAACGACCAATCCCACGTTTCTTAATGCTTTTCTCCAACTTCATAGCTTCACCGCGACCACTGCATTCTCTATTCCAGATTATTTCCCACGGCCCCTTATAAATCTTCGTCGTCCTGGACAATTTGTATTCAGGATCGTTGTGCTGATTAATGCGACGTTCCAAATCACCAGTATGACCGCAGTAAAAACTTCCCGTACTTAGGCTCCGGAGTATGTAAACCCAAAACGACAAATTAGCCTCCGTAAACTAAAAAGGCTCAATCTATACAGATTGAGCCTTTTTTTATCGTGGCTCCCCGGGACGGACTCGAACCGCCGACTAAGTGGTTAACAGCCACCCGCTCTACCAACTGAGCTACCGAGGATCTGTTGGTATTAAAGCCGTATGTCTATAGCAAAGACCTTAGTTCCTGTCAACTTGAAATGGGTGTGGTCTTATTCCTCTGGCGCTATGCCACAGAGTTCAAGGAGTCTATCGTATTCTCTGTCTACTCTTTCCTGGATAAACGCGACATCCTCTTCAGTGAGATGGCGGAAGCGGCGTTGCAGTTTGAAGTACTCAGTCACAGGTTTGGGCTTCTTAACCTTCCGCGACAGCCTATACTTGCCGTCTATCACCTCGTAGAGAGGAAAGATCTTGGTCTGCACCACCAGGCGACCAGTCTGGACCGCATCCTCCACAGCGCACCGCCATCCGGTAGGACAGGGTGAAAAGACATGTAAGTAAGCCGGTCCTTTCACCAAAGAAGCCTTCTTCGCCTTGTTCATCAGATCCACATAATAGGCAGGGGAACCTGTAGCAACGTAGGGAATATCGTGCGCGGCGGCGATGGCCGGCATGTTTTTTTTCCAGGTCTGCTGGCCAATGCTCTTTTTCCCCGGTGGTGAGGTCGTGGTCCCGGCCCCGTAGGGAGTGCTGCTGGAACGCTGTATGCCGGTGTTCATGTAGGCTTCATTGTCCAAACAGACATAAACGAAGTTGTGACCTCGTTCCAACGCGCCGGAAAGAGCCTGGATGCCGATGTCAGCTGTACCACCATCCCCGGCGATGGCCAGAAAGGTGGTATTCTTGTCTTCAATTCTGCCTTTACGGATCATGGCTTTGTATGCAGCCTCGACTCCGCTGGCCACTGCCGCAGCATTCTCGAAAGCCACATGGAGCCACGGTACCCGCCAGGCACTCTGGGGATAAGCTGAGGAGATAATTTCCATACAGCCTGTAGCGCTCACCACGATTACATTGTTCCCCAGCGCCTTCATCACCTGGCGCAAGGCCAGGACCTCTCCGCATCCCTGACAGGCCCTGTGCCCCGGAGCCAGCGGCTCTTCCACCGGCAGCTTCTTGGGGGTGAATCGTTGAAAATCTTTCAAATCATCAGCTGCCCTGCTCATCATTCCCTCACATTGATCATGGTATAGTCGCCTCGGAGTCCGTCCGCGGCTGCCGCCTCCACTCCGTCGGCCATTTCCACAAAATTCTCTATGGTTACATCCCGGCCTGCTAGCCCTGCCACATAATTCCAGATGTAAGGCCGCTCAGGCTCATCATAAAGCGCAGCCTTGACTTCTATGGCAAGAGGTCCGCCAGCACCATTGAGGCAAAGAGCGCGGTCCATGACTGCAATCTGCTTGGCACCCTCAACCGCCGCCAAGAACTCTTCGAACGGGAAGGGCCTGAACAACCTTATCCGCACAAGCCCCACATCTTTTCCCTTGGCACGCATGTGGTCCACTGCGGTCATTGCCGTTTCGCTGAGGCTTCCCATGGTTACCAGCAATGTTTCCGCCCCATCGGTGCGATACGTCTCAACTGGCTTGTAGTAGCGGCCAAACAGATCGCCGAATTCCTGCCAAGCCTCGAGAATTACCTCCTTGGAACCTTTGATCGCTTCGTCCTGCGCTTTCTTGGCCTCGGTATAGACCTCGGGCATTCCTACTGGGCCGATGCTGACCGGATCCTCCGGATCCAATCGCATCTGCGGTTGGTAGGGTGGCAGATAACGATCAACTTCCTTTTGGTCGAGAATCTCGATGGGCTCAATCACGTGGGTCAAAGTAAAGCCATCCAGGTTGATGATAACAGGCAATAAAACTCGAGAATCCTCCGCCACCCGGAAGGCGTGAAGCGTCAAATCAAAAGCCTCCTGCCCGTTTTCCGCCACCGTTTGAATCCAGCCGGTATCACGGCTCATCATCATATCGGAATGGTCGTTCCAGATACTGATTGGACCAGAAAGCGACCTGTTGGCCACCGTCATAACAATTGGCAGCCTCAGGGCCGGTGCTATATAACAGATCTCCAACATGAGCGCTTGCCCTTGCGAGCTGGTGGCGGTGTAGGTTCTGGCTCCAGCCGCTGAGGAGCCGCAGCACGTACTCATTGCCGAGTGCTCCGATTCCACTGGAATAAACTCCGCATCAAGATGACCGTCAGCCACTAACTCGGCCAAATGCTCGACAATGTGGGTCTGAGGCGTGATTGGATAAGCGGCCACCACATCCACATTGGCCAGCTTCACCGCCTCACTCACGGCAATCGAAACCTCAATGCCCACCCGTTTAGCCATATCTATTCACTCTCCTCCACCATGCTGATCGCATCAGCAGGGCACTCGCGGGCACAGATCCCGCATCCCTTACAATAAAAGAGGTTCGGCTGATAAAAACCCAGTTCATTCTGGGTGTAGACCATATCGGGACAGAATATATAGCACTGCCCGCATTGGATGCACTTTTCGTAATCGGTTTCAGGACGTTCTGAGCGCCAGTCACCCGTTTTCAGCTCAGCAGAACTTCCAGGCTTCACAATGGCACATCCTAAAGCCAAATCTTTCCAGCTAACCATTCCCGTTTCTTTCGCCATTGTTCACTCCTTTACCACAGTCTCTTGGTAAGCCCGCTGAGATGCCTGGATGTTCTTCACCGCAATTCGGCCAAAGCGTTCTTGTAAAGGCCCTTCCAAGGCCGAAAGCGGCAACAAGTCGGTTGCCTTCAGCATTGCTCCCAGCAGGGTAGTGTTTGTAATGGGGATCCCCATGGTCTCCATGGCTATTCGGCTTGCATCTACTAATGCCAATTTGGCAGTGATTCCACTGCGCTCGCGAATTTCTTCCGCACTCTTAGTAGTATTAAGCACCACTACGCCATCTTCTTTCAATCCGGCAGCAACATTTACGATACCGAGGAGTGTGGGATCCAAAACCACCACAATATCGGGCTCGTAGATTTTCTCTCTGGTGCGGATAGGCTCATCGCTTACCCGCACATAAGCCATAACTGGCGCTCCCCGCCGTTCTGGCCCGAAGCTGGGAAAGGCCTGGGCGTATTTACCCTGTTCAATAGCCGCCAGGGCGGTCAACTCCGCTGAGGTCACCGCTCCCTGGCCGCCTCGCCCGTGAAATCTGATCTCGATCATGGCTGTGGCTCCACCTCAATAATAACCGGTAAAATCTCTTATGTGTAGGATCTTAGCGAAGGTCAGCGAAAGGTTTGTTTTCACAAGCAGAGATCAACTTATCAATAACCCTAGGTGCCAGGTGAGTCAAGAAGTTTCCGGCGTTACATGCAGTTCGCTCCGTTCTGCTAGCTTCAGCAAGATTCTCTTCGCCCCTCCATGGCCCTCTTCAAGGTGACAGCATCAGTATATTTCAGATCTCCACCCATTGGAATTCCCTGGGCGATCTGGCTGACACAAACTCCCTGCTTTAGCAAAAGCCCGGTGATGTAAGTGGCTGTGGCTTCCCCCTCGGCGCTAGGGTTAATAGCAAGAATGACCTCATTAATGGACTCCTGCTGCAGTCGTGCCAACAATTCTTTAATCCTCAGGTTTTCAGGGCCAATTCCATCGAGCGGGGCCAAAACCCCCTGGAGAACATGGTAACGGCCTCTGAAGGCACCTGCCCCTTCTAAAGCCAGGAGGTCTCCCACCTCCTCCACCACACAGAGAATTCCATCACGGCTGGGATCCTTACAAATCTTGCAGGGATCAGCATCGGTAAGATTGAAACATCTGGAGCAGGAACCTATGTCTCGCTTAACTTCGGAGATGCTAACAGCAAGGGACTCATTGAACTCCCTTGAGGTGCGGAAGAGGTACAACGCCAATCGTGCTGCTGTTTTTTGGCCAATCCCGGGGAGTTTGGACAAATTATTAATAAGTCGCTCCAGCGAGGGCGGATAGATACTCATAACAAATCCTATGGGTTAAGCGTCCGTTGTCCGTGGTCAGTAGTCCGTTGCATCCACGGTTCACTTCGTTCACCGCATAGCGTCAGAAAACAGCAGGCAGCGGACAGCAAATCAGAACATCCCTGGCATTTTCATTCCACCGGGGAGCTTCAGGCCGCCGGTGATTTTACTCATCTCTTCGGCCGCCATTTCCTGCGATCTCTTCAATGCATCGTTTACTGCAGCAACAATCAGGTCCTGCAGCATTTCTATATCATCGGGGTCAACCACTTCAGGTTCCAGGTCAATTGAGAGCAGTTCTTGACGTCCGTTGGCCTTGGCCACTACCATGCCGCCGCCTACAGAGGACTCCACAATCTTATCCCCAAGTTCCTCCTGCATCTTGGCCATCTTTTCCTGCAAAACCCTGGCCTGTTTCATCATATCTCCAAAACCCTTTGCCATGCATCTCCTCCTTCATTCCGATATATCAAACCACCAGTTCTAAGAGCCTGGTCATAGTTTCAAACGTTAACTCTTTCTGCAATCCGAAATCCGCAATCCAAAATCCAAAATGTCCCTACTTTCCCTTCTCTGGCCCTACCCGCACCTCAACAATCTCGCCGCCGAATATCTCCAAGGCTTCAGTCACTAATGGGTGCTTTAAGGCCTTCTGCTGCTGGAGCCTTTGACGGTCCGTCTTCATCCGCTGTTCCCGCCGGATTTCCTCACTGCCTACTTTGAGGGTGACTTTAACGCGCTCTCCAAAAATCTCCCGTGCCAACCGGCTGAGCAAACCGAAACTCTCCCTCTCTTTGACCATTTCATAATCAAACTCATGGCCGTTGAAATCAAGCTCCAGACAGTCAGGCTGTGGTTCACTGACACTCACCCGCTCAAGGCTGGCAGCAAGCGCTGGCTTTTCCTGGCGCACTCTTTCAATACAATCATCCCACCTGGCCCCAACAGGTTCAGCAATAGTTGTGGCCTCAGCCGACTCTGCCTCTTCCGTGGCAGAATAATCAGAAGATACCTCCTGCTCACCGAGGTCCTCTTCCCTTGGATAGATCTCCGCTGCGGAAGAACCTCCCCCAGAGATTCTCTGCTCCAGTTCATGCACCTGAGAGATGACGGTGTCGATATCCATGACTTGGGGAAGCTGAACCAACCGGAGAAGGCTCATCTCCAAGATCAGCTTGGAGTTGCTGGATCTTCGGATCTCCTCTTCTCCCTTGAGAAGAAAGTGAAAGAATTGTTGGAGAGTAGCGCCACTGACGTTGGCGGCCTGCTCCTTTAACTCGGCCAGCTCAGTTTCGGTGAGATCAACCAGTTTCTGCGGCTCATCGCTTATCTTTGCCACCAACAAATTGCGAAAGTGCGCAGCCAGCTCCTGACAAAAGCGCCTCAAGTCATGCCCATGAAGGTAGAGCCGCTCAACGATCTCCAGGCAGCGAACCGCGTCGCCGTTGAGAATCGCGGCAGCAGTGTCTAACAGAGCTTGGTGATCAATTACACCGAGAACCTCCAGCAGGTCTTTGTCATCGATATTCTTTCCGGAGAAGGCGATCATCTGCTCCAGGAGACTTTGCGCATCCCGCATGCTCCCTTCAGCCTCCTTCGCCAGCAAACGTAAACTTACATCACTGATCTCAATACCCTCTTCCTGGGCAATGTGCCGCAGATGTTCAACTATCGCGTCCCCAGCGATACGACGAAACTCGAAGAGCTGACAGCGGCTCATGATGGTGATAGGAATGCGATGGGATGCGGTGGTCGCAAAAATGAAAATTACATGCGGTGGCGGCTCTTCCAGCGTTTTGAGCAGCGCATTGAACGCTTCATTTGTGAGCATGTGCACTTCATCTATTATATAAATCTTGTAGGGGCTCTTGGCGGGTCGATAGCGGATATTCTCCCGCAACTCTCGAATTTCATCGATGCCCCGGTTGGAGGCGCCGTCGATTTCTAGTACGTCCAGTGAGGCTGATCCAGTAATTTCCACGCAAGATTCGCATTCATTGCAGGGGGTAGGGGAGGGACCTTGGGCGCAGTTCAGTGCCTTGGCCAGAATCCGGGCCACAGATGTCTTGCCGATCCCACGGGCCCCGCTAAGCAGGTACGCATGGGCAATTCTTTCAGCCGAGATTGCATTGGTGAAGGTTTGGACAACATGCGGTTGGCCGACAACTTCTTCGAAGCTCTGGGGCCGCCATTTACGTGCCAATACGAGATAGGACATGAGAAGGGAGATTCCTATGTTAGATGGATAACATTTATCTCCCTCCCCCCTAACGGGTGACTGCGTCACAATTCGCCGACACCGTCATTCCGGACGAGCTCCGCTTCGCGGGGCGAGATCCGGAATCCAGTTAAAGTGACGAATTACGACACAGTCTCCGGGGAGAGAGAGAATCTGAATCGAGTTACTGCTTGAGTTATATTGAGAACAAATAGAATGGCGGAGAGAGTGGGATTCGAACCCACGGTTCCGGTATAAGCGGAACACACGATTTCCAATCGTGCCCCTTCGGCCAACTCGGGCATCTCTCCGCATATTTTGCTGCCAGCCTTCAGCCCTCAGCTTTCAGCTTTTGGTCCTACGAGTTTGACTATCAAATTTATAAAACTTTACTCATATCTTTCAAGTTTATGTTTTCCTGCTGACAGCTGACCGCTGATAGCTTCAAGAATGGCGGAGAGGGTGGGATTCGAACCCACGTGCCCGGCTCTTCACCGGACAAGTCGATTTCGAGTCGACCCCGTTACGACCACTTCGGTACCTCTCCGCAGTAGCCAGTAGAAAAAGTATCAACGATTTTATCAGAACTCCAAAGAGTTAGAAACCACTTTAGCCCGGATTATTCATAAATATCTTCGCTTTTATGAATAATCCGCCCTCCGGGCTTCGACTCCGGCCTTGGCGGCCTCCGCTCAGGACTAACCTTGAGCGGGTGTGAAGCACCCTGCCGAAGCCCGCAACAATGACTTGCAAATTGTTGCGGGTGCTTTTTCACAAATCTCTCGGAATCGTGAAAAATGCAGGTTAGCGTTTAGCTCGGAAAAAAGCCCGGAGTAGCACCTCGCTTGCCTCAGCCAAGATGCCACCATAAGCCTGCAGACGGTGGTTCAGCAGGCCGTCAGTGCCGATTTGATAGACAGATTCAATCCCGCCCCCCTTGGGATCCGTAGCCCCATAAACCACCATGGCTAAGCGCGCCTGCACCATTGCTCCCACACACATAACACACGGCTCCAGAGTTACGTAAAGAACGTGGCCCGGTAGCCGGTAATTAGCTACTTGCTCTGCCGCTTGCCGGAGCACGAGAATCTCGGCATGGGCTGTGGGATCATTCAGGCTGATGGGTCGGTTGTGGGCCCGCGCAATAATGTCACCATCTGGAGTAACCAGAAGCGCCCCCACCGGCACTTCTCCCTGGCGCGCACCCTCCTCCGCCTCCGCCAGGGCCTCCTGCATATACCTCTCGTGCCGCTCCATTTCATCTCTCACAGAGAACTCAGAGAGCTCTAAACCATAAAAGAATTGAGGCTTTGAATAGATCTAGGAGAGGATCGCTTAAAAGCTTAATGGAGAGGGCCTGAGGTCAAGACCAAGCTTGCTTTTACTTGACCTCAGGTTCTCTCCATTTGTCCCGATGGAAGATCGGGACGCCCTGCTTTGCAGGGCTTTTTAAGCGATCCGACTACATCCGCTACCATCTTTCTCTCTGAGTCCTCTGAGGACTCGAGAGCCCGCAGGGCTCGGGCGAGAGATTTACCCTACTGCTAAGTAACTTGATCCCGGTCCTCGAGCCCACGCTGAATCTCGTTGACAACC
>PPDG01000335.1 GCA_002899795.1 Desulfobacteraceae bacterium
GTGTTTTTAAATAGTTAACCTCTGACAATAACAATGGGCGGATCGGAAAAAAACCTTGTTTGGAGTCCAAAAGTGTCAGTCGGTGAAAAAAAACGGCATCATCACCACCACCTCTGAAGTCCATTTTATGTAGAGTTTTCAAAAGATTTCTGCTATGGTGGCCGCTGTTTCGTCAGGACTGGTCTCTCACATATCATCACAACGTTGGCATCAATCATGCATTTCTTGGTCGCCAATTCTACCGTACGGCCAGGAATATCCAACCAGAACTCTCGGGCAAGAGGTCCCATTACCAATGGCACGTGGTCTCTTTCTAGCTCTGCTCAGCCTTCTCCTTTTCACTGTCTCATGTACACAGTCTTCTCTTGTTCTCCGGCCAGATGACGCTTCCCACCCTGAGGAGGCATCCCAGATCACTGATACTCCCACTGAGGACACATCGGATCCATCAAAAGCCGCACCTTCCAAGACAACCAATGAGGAGGAAGAGAACGTATTGGCTTCATCTCCGGCTCAGGAGGGAAGCTCCGCAAACGGCGAATCACCGGCAGCGGTTGACTCCGAAGAAGAGCCATACACTGATCAGAAGCTTGTGGACGACGCTTTGTACTATTATCAGGAAGCTCTAGAGTACTGGAATAGTGGTGAACCGGATAGGGCGATACTGTCTCTCGATCAGAGTTATCAAATCATTTTAAGCATTCAAGACGAGGATGATCCGGAGATCACCCAGCAAAAAGAAGACCTTCGTCTCCTCATCTCTAAACGGATTCTGGAGATTTATGCCTCCAGAACCCACCTCCAAATGGACCACAGCCGGGAAATGCCGCTGGCGATGAACCAATATGTAACCAGAGAGATAAAACGTTTTCAAACCACAGAGAGAAGCTTTTTTATCAAATCCTATAGGCTCTCAGGCAGGTATAGACCTTACATTGTGGAGCAAATGAGGAAAGCTGGTACCCCTGAGGATCTTTCCTGGCTTCCACTGATCGAAAGCGGTTTTAAAACCAAGGCACTCTCCAAGGCCAGGGCCCTCGGACTCTGGCAATTCATCGCTTCCACCGGCTACCGCTATGATCTCCGCCGCGACCGCTGGGTGGATGAACGGATGGACCCTGAACGTTCAACCCAGGCCGCCATTGCTTACCTAAAGGTTCTTCACGGTCTTTTCGGCGACTGGACTACCGCTTTGGCAGCTTACAACTGTGGTGAGGGTAACGTGCTGCGGGCGATTCGGCAGCAGCGCGTTAACTATCTAGATGATTTTTGGCATCTTTACCCGCGGCTGCCCCTGGAGACCGCTCGTTATGTGCCTCGTTTTCTTGCTGCGCTCCATATCATCAAAGATCCTGAGAAGTACGGTTTTGACGACTTGGAGCTTGATCAGCCATTGATAACCGAACAGGTGCAAGTCAACCGACAGATGCGCCTGCAAGACATCGCCCGGGTCCTGGATGTACCAGCGAAAACTCTAGAGGAGCTCAATCCATCCTTACGATATAAAGCCACCCCCAATTATCCCTTTACCCTGAATCTGCCCGCAGACACCAGCACAACGTTTCTTGCCAAGTTGGAGGAGGTTCCCCAGTGGACCCCCCCAAAGCGCGCTTACGTGGTCCACAGGGTGCGCTTCGGCGAGACCCTCTCCGGAATCGCCTTAAAGTACCGAGTGTCAGTGCGACGCATAGTGCACGCCAATCACCTGCGCAGTGCCAGTCGGATCCGGGCGGGCCAGCGCTTGAAGATTCCCCTCCGCGGCCACATTGTAATGGCTAAGAGCACCCCTTCACCCCGAACAGGATCAACCGCGCACTACCAGGTAAAGAGGGGCGACTCGCTCTGGCTGATCGCCCAACGCTTCAACACCACCGTGACTGAAATCAAGACCCTCAACGACATGCATTCCGATCTGCTCCACACTGGTCAAATTATTCTTGTCCAGGCGGGAAGCAGATGAGTGGCAAGGCGTAAAGAAAACTAGGCACTCGGCACCGCCTCATTGCTCAATTCTCAACGCACATTTCTCATTCTACATTTGGCCAACCTGAATTCTTGCCCTGATTTTCGATTGGCAATGATAAATGCGAAACCGGGGACCCTGCCCGAAGGGTAAGGGGACTAAGCGGCTTGTCTCGCCGAAGTCCTAACGGAGGCGGAAGCGATGCGAGCGCGAAGAAACTGGGAACCCGCTTGCGGGACTGAGCGGAGCGCAGCGAGCGCGAAGAAATGACAAATGTGAGATGACGAAGTGCTTAGTGCCTAGATCCTAGTACCTAGTAGCCTGCATGAGGGAGGTGGCTGAACAGTTTCCATTGGGAGAATTGCAGTGCGCTTCTTGTCACCTTTAGTGCGGGGTTTCTTGATTCGCCGTTATCAACGGTTCCTTGCCGAGGTCCGTCTCGAAAACGGCCGGTTGGTCACGGCTCATTGTCCCAACTCTGGCAGCATGCAAGGCTGTAACGTTCCTGGCAGGGAGGTTTTGCTATCACCGGTAGACAATCCCAAGCGCAAAACCCGCTACACCTGGGAGTTGATTCACCTGCCTTCAACCTGGGTGGGTATCAACACCCTCACCGCCAACCGGCTGGTGGCTGAGGCAGCCAGTGCCAAGTTGATCCCCGAGTTGGGTCCCTTCGACAAACTCTTGAGGGAGGTGAAATTGGGGCACAGTCGGATTGACTTCTGCCTGGTTCGTGGTGGGGTGTCCCTTTTTCTGGAAGTCAAGAACGTAACTCTGGTGGAAAATGGTACGGCACTGTTTCCTGATGCCCCCACTGCCAGGGGACGCAAGCATCTGCAGACACTTATGGATGCTCTTGACCAAGGCCATCGGGCCACCATGTTATATGTGGTTCAGAGGGAGGATGCCCAACGTTTTTCCCCGGCTGCTCATATTGATCCCGCCTATGCTCAGGCGCTCCACCGGGCACATAAGGCTGGGGTGAATATTATTGTTTATGGCGCCAGGGTTAGTCCAGAGGAGATCTACCTGGATACCCCACTGCCAGTGGTGCTTGAAGGGGATAAGGGGATTGGTTGAAGGGTTAGACCAGCTCAGCATCTCCAAAGTCGGGAGTGTAGATGGTGCTGTAGGGCACTGGGTAAGTGTCGTTATGACCGGGGAGAGGAACCAGCAGCTGATCGCTCACGGTCAGCCACTGGAAATCTGGCCGCAGATCCCTCAACTTGCCATCTTCGGGCGGCTTTGAATGGATGGTATTGCGATAGACCACTTGAAACACTCCCACCCCAAAGTCATCCTGAACGTCGATAAGAAAGCGTTCCACGAAATTGTCAAACTTCATACGGTTCTCCGAGGCCAAACGGGAGATTTCATCGGTGGGCAGCTTGACCAATACGTATCTGCTTACTCCACGCTCACTGAGACGGGTAAGCGTGCGTGATTCGGTACTGGCAACATAGACTGTGGAGACGAATTCCATTTTCTTGAGAAACTGCGCCGCCACCACCGCAGCGGTGCGACGACCTCCCACTGCATAGTTAAAGCCGTAATTCTCAAAAAGCTTGTTGTTCAGACTTTCAGCGTACTTCTCGTCTATCTCGTAAAGGTCTTTGGCAATGTAACGCAGCTGCTGGGCCATCTCTTCAGTAGCGTTGTCAATGGGCCAGTCAATCTTCACATGGAAGTGAGTCATGGCATAGCGGGTCCTGGTCCTCATGGTCGGATCTTTCTGAATCAACAGGGCGTAGTCTACCGGCAGTAGGTCCAGCACCAGATTCTCAAAACCCGGGTTTTCGAAGTAGCGCAAGTTTTTGGTGTACTTTTTGTGCAGTTGAATGTAGGCCAGTTCAGCGACTCCTTCTTTGGTAACCTTATTGGAATCGAAAAAGCGGATATATTTTTTGTACCAACCCGGAATGGTTCCTTCGCAAAACATGACAAGAAAGTGATTGTGATAAATGTGCTCTCTCTCCACCACCCGAGCCCGGGGTTTGAGCTCTCTTTTTGGCACGAATGGGTAAGGTTCTCCAGCCTCGCAGAAGTTCCAGTATGAATCGATGAGAGCGTACTGTATCAGGTACATATCCATTTGGTCTCTTAGTACCTCGTACACAGATCGCCGCAACCGATCTTGCAGGCTCAGC
This sequence comes from Desulfobacteraceae bacterium, assembly GCA_002899795.1. Classification (GTDB taxonomy): domain Bacteria; phylum Desulfobacterota; class Syntrophobacteria; order BM002; family BM002; genus BM002. The sequence continues at coordinate 4,111 of PPDG01000335.1, forward strand.
TGAAACCGATAGGGCCAAGTTGGCATTCTCGCACTCCTCTCATCTCCAACTCCACCAAGCCACAACTCTACCAAGCAGGGAAGTTGCACCACGGCAGCAGAAGATGGAGCTGGGATAACTTGCCGTTTATTCTATCTAATTATGGTCTTTTGTCAATTACTTTTCTTAGCCCGGATATTCCACGAATTTACGCCTTGGCGTGACTGCGACTGCGGAAAGGGATAATAGGTTTAAGCTGGTTCGTCAACCATTCTCTGGGGTAGATAGAAGACATATTCGGCGGCTAGCAGATCAAACTGCACCTTGGTCTCATGTTCCACTTTTTCATAGAGAACCTTCAGGGTATCAGCTTGCTGGATTCGAGCAAAGAAATCACTACGGCGATAAAAGTTCGGATGCAAGGGCAAAAGGAACTGGCTGGAGTCCCCTTTCCAGGAGAAATTGAGACTGCGCCGTAAATCCATTATGGTCTTGTAGACTCTGCGCAACAAGTCAGTACGCAACAGCGGTGAGGAGCTGTTGACCACACATTCCATGAGACCTGCCAGCTGGTAAAACTCCCTGGCTTCCTCCTCACTTTCCCTCCACCGGTAAAGCCCCATCACCGTGTAGTCGCAGCCACTCACCAAACTGAAATGTTCGGGAACAAAGCTGAGATGGCTGTGGCCGTTGTTAATGGCCTGATGTCGATGGCTCTGGTATTTCTCCGCCTCGCTCCGGAGACACTGCAATATCTGCCCTTGACGCCAGTCACCGCGGCGAAACTCCAGGGGTTTACGACAAATAAGATTGTCGTCACCCTTGCGGCCGTTGCCAAACTGAATGATTTTTGCCATCGACTCCATACATTGTGGGGTTACATCGGCACTATATCAGACGAGATCTCATTCTCAAAACCATAAGCTGGAAGCCTAGCTTTGGTGTTTAGTGTCTACTCGCGCTCCGCTTTGCCTGGAACACCAGGTCGAGTCATCTCTTCAGCATTTAGTATCTTTAGGAGCTTTTCCTTCGGGAGAACCTCTAACTCCAGCGCCACTTCTCGTACTGTTCTGCCACTCTCGTAGGCCAAGTGCGCTATGTGAGCTGCTCTATCATAGCCTATCTCAGGGGCCAGTGGAGTACAGAGTGCCAAACTTTTTTCCACCAACTCCCGGCACCGCTGTTCATTGGCCTCAAGTCCTTGCAGGCATTGCTCCGTGAAGTTGCTAATCCCGGTTCTGAGCAACTCCACAGATTGCAGCAGATTGTACGCCATCACCGGCAGCATGACGTTGAGTTCCAGGTTTCCAGCCTGCCCACCAATAGCCACAGCCCAGTCATTGGCCATGACTTGCACTGCCACTTGGAGAAGAGATTCAATGATGACCGGATTGATCTTGCCGGGCATGATTGAGGAGCCTGGTTGCACCGGAGGAAGGTGAAGTTCTCCCAACCCACATCGTGGTCCGGAAGCTAACCAGCGCAGGTCATTGCCGATTTTTGTGAGTGTCACCGCCAAGGCTCTGAGAGAACCGCTGGCAGCAACCAGCGCGTCCTGGCCCCCCTGGGCGGCAAAATGGTTTTTGGCCTCCTCCAGGGGAAGATTAGTTTCCTCCGCCAACTGGGCTATGACTTTCGGGGCAAAGCCAACCACGGCATTGAGCCCCGTCCCAGTAGCTGTACCCCCCAGGGCCAATTCCATCAGACCGGCCAAGGCCTGTTCAATACGTGCCCGGGCCAGCTCCATTTGACGGGCGTAACCACTGAACTCCTGTCCCAGACGTACCGGGGTGGCATCCTGAAGATGGGTGCGCCCGATTTTCACGATGTGGTCAAAATGCGCACTCTTGGCCTCGAGTTCCTTCTGGCAGGCCATCAGCGCTGGTAGCAGGCCACCCTTGATGCTTTCGGCCACGGCCAGATGAATGGCAGTGGGGATTACATCATTGCTAGACTGTCCTCGATTAACGTGGTCATTCGGGTGCACTGGCGTTTTGCTACCCACTTCACCCCCCAGCAATTCAATGGCGCGGTTGGCAATGACCTCGTTGGCATTCATATTGGTGGAGGTGCCGGACCCAGTCTGAAAAATATCCACGGGAAACTGTTCATCCAACTCACCCCCTGCCGCCTCGGCAGCTGCCTGGATGATGGCTTCGGCCACCTCTTGGGAAAGGAAGCCCAACTCAAGATTCACCCGAGCCGCAGCCCGTTTTATCAGACCCATAGCGCGAATGAATTCCCGAGGAAACCTGAGACCACTAATGGGAAAGTTCTGTACCGCTCGCTGGGTCTGGGCCCCGTAATAGGCTGCTGCCGGAACCTGCACCTCACCCATGGAGTCACTTTCAATCCGATAGTTCTCTTCTTCCATTTCAAAATCCTCCAAAAAATTTTGTCATCTTTCATTTACATATAGGCGTAAGGCTCCAGGCAACCCATTTATCAGTCCTCTTTCCTCTGCCTTGTGCCCTGTGCCTTGCACCTTTTGCCTTCTCTTAAAATGAATAGAAAAACTCGTTCTGGTTCAGGATCTCACAGCCGTCTGCAGTCACTCTCACCATATTTTCCAGGCGGACCCCACCCCAACCGGGAAGATAAATCCCGGGTTCGATGGTGACCACCATGTCTTCCTCTAGCACCATGGAACTGCTCTTGCCGAATCCCGGCTTCTCGTGCACCGCCAGTCCAATTCCATGACCCAGACCATGACCAAAATTGTCCCCATAGCCGGCAAGGGCAATGTAATCGCGGGCCACGCTATCCACTTCCGAAGAAGGAATCCCGGCCCGCACTGCAGCCATGGCCCGTAATTGAGCTTCCCGTACAATACCATAAACCTCACGCGCTTTACTGTCCGGCTCTCCGAGAATAAGTGTCCGAGTCATATCCGAACAGTAGTGGTCCAACCTGGCACCCAGATCAATAATGATTGTCTCTGAATCCCCAAGCTGGCGATCACTGACCACCGCATGCGGCATGGCAGCGCCTGGCCCGGAGGCCACTATGGGCGGGAAAGAGATCGCCTCAGCGCCCGCTTCTCGCATGAGTTGTTCGATGCGCCAGGCCAGTTGTTTTTCTGTCTTTCCTACTTCTGCCTCTGCCACTATGGTTTCCAAAACGGATTCGGTCAAGGCCAGAGAGTTACGAATGGCCTGGATTTCTTCCGGTTCTTTGACCATTCTCAAACCCTCCACCAACTCACCCCCAGGCAGCAGCTCTCCTTGCGGATGCCATTCTTGCAGGGCCTCTTGAATCTTCATAACCCGCTCATAGGTGAGATGGTGGTTTTCAAAACCAAGGGTGCGGGTGCCCAGGCTCGCGAAGATCTCCGGCAGGATGTTGGCAAGATTCTCTTTATAGATAACCACTTGAAAGTCAGGAGCTTCCTTTTCAGCTTGTTCCTGATAGCGAAAATCCGTGGCCAGCACTTGAGCCTTCTCGGTAAGGAAAAGGAAACCGGAGGATTCGGTCAATTGCATGTCCTCTGCCCAAAAACCGCTGAGGTAAGCCCGATTCCACGGCTCTGAGACCAGGAGGGTGTCATAAGGTTTTCCGGGCAACAGTTTCTTTACCTTTTCCTGACGTCGTTGAAATGGGGTCAAATTATCCATAAGTAACTCCAAGCCGTAAGATTGTACCCTGACGTTGCATTTCCTTAGCTTTCATACAATTCGAACTATACTCAATATGTGCAAATGGCACAACTGAAGCATCTTTACCCCAATGTTGCATACCTATGTCGACGCGCAGTGCAACCGCTTGCGCCGCGTGGGAAAAACGCGCTATCTATACTACTATAAGCATCAAGAGCACAATTCTCACATTATGAAGTAAGATGGTTTCTCGAGAAAAATTTGACAAGGCAGATTATATATTTTATACCCAACGGTGCTAATAAATCAGTAAAACCGTGGACTCTCGCCCGCGTTATTCACGAAAAGTTTACCGCTCCCGCGGATTATGCGAGCTAGCCCGGATATTTCATGAATTGCTGTCGCGAGACCACGAAACTGGGAACCCGCTTGCGGGACTGAGCGGAGCGCAGCGAGCGCGAAGA
>PPDG01000349.1 GCA_002899795.1 Desulfobacteraceae bacterium
GATGTGCAAAGTGGTTCGTAGTTGAAGGGAGATAGCGATGGATTTTGAGAGAGTTTCAGCTCCCCTTGCCCTCATGGCAGCTCTCCCTGGCGAGGGCGAGCTTCTGCTTTCTAATCTTCAGGATAAACAGATTATTCTCAAGGGTGACTTCGAAATACACACTGGGAAACTTGCTGGCAGGCAGGTACTTCTCGCCTTCAGTGGTCTCGGTAAGATCAACGCTGCTGCCGCGGCAGCAAACATTCTGGCGAGCTTCCCTGTTTCTCGTTTCTGGATGTGGGGCTCAGCAGGAGCATATCCCCATACAGATGTTGAGCTCAACGATCTGGCCCTGGCCAGTGAGGAAATCCTGGGAGACGAGGGTGTCGCCACTCTCAGTAGCTGGCAGTCCCTCGATGCCATCGGCATCCCTCTGGCAAAGACCACAGAGGGACCGATCTTCAACCAAATCCCGGTGGATCGACCGGAATTGGAGCGGGCCCGGCGGTTACTCAGCAAATGGCAACCTGCCTCCGCTGCGGCCCGAATACATGAAGGGCCATTCGTCACAGTGTCCGGTGTGAGTGGCAGCCTGGCTCAGGCTCGTCTTTTGGGTGATCGCTTTGGCGCTCTGTGCGAGAATATGGAAGGTGCAGCAGTAGCCCAAGTGTGCCTTCGTTATCAGGTGGTTTTTCTGGAGCTCCGCGGTCTGAGCAACTGGGCCGGTGATCGAAACAAAAAGAGATGGCAACTGGCAACAGCTCTGGATAATTGTCAAAAAGCCGTGTTGTATCTCCTGAAAAACTGGGACAAGGCATGACCAGGTTTTCTAGTCATGTACTGTTATTTGTATTTCAAATTGCAGATTGAGGAATAAAAGGTATCAGGTGTCGGGTGTCAGGTGTCAGGAAGAAGAAACTTAGAAGCTGAAACCTGAACACTGAAATCTTAATCATTGTGATATGTAATTTCCATCAACTACTGGATTCTTTGGTTTCTTTAGTTCATTTTAGACATTTTAGGCACTTTAGTACATTTTAGCTCATTTTAGGCAGTGCTTTTATGAAAACTCTAAAGCTCGGATTCTCCCCTTGTCCCAACGACACCTTTATTTTCGGGGCACTGGCCACCGGCAAACTCGATGTTGCCAACTGCACTTTGGAAATAATCCACCAAGATGTGGAGACCCTGAATAACCTTGCCAGGGATGGTATCCTAGACTTCACCAAGATTTCGGTCCACGCCTTCGGACTGGTAGCAGAAAACTATGCTTTACTTCACACCGGGGCCGCCCTGGGTAGGGGTTGTGGTCCCCTGGTGGTCGCTCGCGAACCCAGAAACATGGATAGCCTGCGCCACGAGGTCATCGCTATTCCAGGCAAGCTGACTACTGCCAACCTGCTGCTCCAGCTCTACGGGGAAGGTTTCTCCCGATTGCGCCCCATGTCCTACGAGCATATCATGCCCAGCTTGCAGCAGGGCGAGTTTGCCGCTGGAGTGATCATTCATGAAGGCCGTTTCACCTATTCCAACTATGGGCTTCATGCCGTACTGGATCTCGGCGCTTGGTGGGAAGAGACCCAAAATCTGCCAGTGCCTCTGGGAGCAATTCTTGTTCGACGAGACCTTGGGGCCGATGTTGCAGAGGCTGTGGAGGGCGGTATTCGCCGCAGTCTTCTTTTCGCCCGAAAAAATCCTGAAAAGGTATGGCCCTATATCAAGATGCACGCCCAGGAGATGGACGATTCCGTCATCCGCCAGCACATAGACCTCTATGTTAATGACTATTCTCTGGAACTTGGTGAGGAGGGAAGTCTGGCTATCAGAAGACTGTTGGAGCTCGCCCACCAAGGTGGGTTGCTACCCTCCTTGCCTACAAGTCTTTTTATCGGCAAGTGATCTAGCCCGGACATGTCATGAATTGGCATTTCGCATTTATCATTGTTCATCTTTGATTAATAAGGTAAAAGGACAACCATGAAAACACAGTCTTTTGAATTGAGCGCAACCTATTTCCCCTATACTTTCTTGGAGGAAAACGATTTAAAACGGTTGATTTTCTACTTCGACACTATTCACTTACTGCAGATTTTTCCTGATTTCGAGCCTGGCCTGCCGGACCTGCTGCGCTCCTCTCAAATGGTGCAGCCGTTTCAGCCTGTAACTGAAACCTCCCTCTTAGAGACCATCGGACAAGCACACCAAACCTATCAGCAACTTGGCAGCGTCCATCAAAATGGCGGCCTGCTTCAGTTACTGAGGACCTTTGCTCTTCAGGAAGATTTTGAAGATTCGAGAACTGGTCTGGTTGCCAAAATCAGAAAGGCTCACCCCCGGCTGGCGCCAGAAGTGGCTGAGTTAGTCAACGACGGAGTCTTCCTGCTCCTTGCGCATCAACTGGACCATGACCATCTCGAGCTGGGTCTTCACATGGAGCGAATCCGTGGACTGGAAGCGAAGCTCCATAAGGAGGCGGGAATTGCTACAGATGAAGAGAGTGACGGTGTGGCCATGAGATCACCTTTACTGGAGGAATCAGATACCCCACGAACTCAATATGCGTATGAACGACTCCGGGCCTGGACTCGCCTCTATTGCTCCCAGGAGCAAGCCGGTCCCCTTCTGCCTCTTACCACCAGTGCAGAAGTTCTGGCTGAGATTACAGAACGACTGCCGTCTAAGTTATCCGCTGTCGCCGAAGGAATGCCAGTACTGGGTTCTGAACAACAATGTTTATCAGTCCTCCCTGATCCGCAACAGCTTTCTCTGGAAGAGATTGTGGAATTCAGACAATCAGTAAGTCGCGAGTCCTTTATGGATAAGTGGCGGGAGTCTGTTACTGTCGCAGTGAACCGCTTGCAACAGGAGACAGTGAAAGAAGAGCTGTGGCTGGAATTACAGCAACTTGTTCAGAAAGCTGCTGATGCATTCCAAGAGCACTGGCCAGTTCCAGAGAAACCTACCCGTTACCTGCGGCTGGAGTGTGCCTGCTACCCCAAGGTTCCGCCGGAACGTGCCTTCTCTCTCGCAACTGGTCTAGAGCCAGCCGCAAGAGAGCCATATACCTCCGAGACCGCAAATGGTGTCAGCCTGTTACTCTCCCCAGCAGACCTCTATCCCTGAGAAAAAGACGGTCCTCTCTGTGATCGCAGTAATGATTTGGTGAATAATGCGGACTAGGACTGTCCGTATTAGGTCGCATAGAGGGAAGTGCTAGCTCGCATATTTCATGAAATACGCGGGCTCGAGGAAGGATTTTCAAGCTGCTGCCCGAGGAATTCAACCTGGCTACGCACACCGCTCTTTTGTTGAATTTGCCGGGAGATGTTATCCACAGCATGAATCACCGTGGCGTGGGACCGATTGAAGGCCCGACCAATGCATTCTAAAGTTTCGTCGGTGTACTTGCGACAGAAGTACATGCCCAGATTACGTGGATAGACCACGCCTTTCTTGCGTGAATTTGACTTCAGGGCTTCAACCGAAACCTTGAAGTATTGACAGACAACTTGTTGCACCTGTTCTATATTTATGGCCTCCCGGCTGTCGCAAACCGATTCCAGGACCTCGTGTGCCAGTCTGAGGTCGATAGGTTTTTCCAAAAGCGAAGACTTGGCGACGATGCCAATGACACAACTCTCCAACTGTCGCACATCGCGAGTGATATGGGTGGCCAATAGTTCGGCCACGTCCGCCGGAAGCAGAATCCCCTCGTTGTCCGCCTTTTTTTCGAGAATCTTGAGTCTCGTTTGAAAATCCGGGGGTTCGATGTGGGTGACCATGCCAGCGGTCAATCGAGATTGGAGCTTGCTCTTCAGCTTCGGAATATCTCTCGGAAATTGGGTCCCGGTGAATATGACCCGCTTATTCACACGGCTGAGGGCATCGAGAGTGTAAGCTAGTTCCGCCTGCGTCTTTTCTTTGCCACTGAGAAATTGTACTTCCTCTAAGAGTAGGACATCACAATTATTGCGATATCTTTCCTTGAATCCTTCCATGCGACGCTGTTTGATGGCGCCAACCATCTCATTGGTGAACTCCTCAGCAGTGAGGTAGCAAACGCGAGTACCACTATTATGGGTAAGGATATGGTTGCCAATAGCATGCGAAAGATGACTCTTGCCCAACCCAGTATCTGCCAACAAATAGAGGGAACTACCCAGGCCGCTATCACCGTTGGCGAGGGCCAAGGACGCAGAGAACGCAAAGCTGTTCCCAGAGCCCACCACGAATTGATCAAAAGTGAATCTCCGATTCAAACGGTACATGTGTCCGTTTTCTTGCGGAGGGAGGGGTAGCGGCAACTGGCTGGATTCTTCCTTTTCCTGTGGTGATCTGCGGGGTGCGGCGGCCAACCGAAGATGGATCGCCTCAGCAGTACCACCGTGCCGTTCCCAACTTCTCTTGATTTCAGGGAAGTAGTTCTCCCGGACCCAGTTGAGAAAAAACCGATTGGGACAAGCTAAAGAAATCTTACCTTCGCGAGAGATCACCAGTTCAATGGGATCAATCCACATCTTAAAACAGTTACTGGAGATTATATCCTGCAAATCGTCCTTCGTCCGTCTCCAGATATCCTCCATGCAAACACCTCTATAATTATCTACCGTGGTCTGTGGTCAACCCAGCGGTCTCAAGACGAAAAATCAGTTCAGGCTTACGGGGAGCAATGTCACGGAAATAGGAGCCCTCTTGCGCCTCGTCCGCACTATGATTCTAAATAGTCTTACCTCTTTTCTTTTTTCGGGTTCCGTCCGGTTGGTTTAATCGGGAGCGGAAAACCAGGGAAATGCTTTGACCATTATACGCTGCGTCTCCGGAACAATTGGAATTATCGATTTCGACTTGGTTGGAAAGGCGGCAGTTAGATTCTCTGTTCCTTGTTCCGGCTGAGATACGGAGACGTACCAGCACATGGCGTAGTTTTGTAATCCATCCGCATTCTAATGTCAAACTCCATATAACCGCATTTTACTCTAAACGGGCCTCAGTTGTTAACAACTAAATTTCACCAAGATTTCCGGAGCTTGTTCGAGTATATCCTGATAAGGGTGCGAGAATAGGAATTTTTTCCGTTTATTCCAAAATACTGCTGATATTCAAGGGTTTACGCTTGGATTTTTTCGGATTTTTGCGTTATCAACATTGATGATCTTCTGATTTCTCCTATTTCCTCCTTTTTTGCCCTTTCACATTTTTTTCTCACCAGCCTCCATTTGCTCGTTGAATTCAAAATCAGATTTTGCCAATATACTTAAGACATTTCAGTCCACCATCCAGATTGACGATATATCAACAGTACGGTCCATCTAACGAGTAGGGCTTGTATTATCAAGACCTTACCATTAACAACTCTAATTACTGCAGGATTATCTGCAGGAGCAGGAGAGCAACCATGGACAAGCTAACTGTGGCATTGCTCAGCGGTGGGCGCTCCGCCGAGCGTGAGGTATCCCTCAAAAGCGGTGAACAAGTTTATCAAGCTTTGGCAAAGGACAAGTATCACATACGCCGCTATGACCCCAGAGACGACCTGGCTCGACTGATGGCAGAAGCTGAGGAGATCGATGTTGCTTTGATCATCCTCCACGGCCGATACGGCGAAGACGGCACTATCCAAGGACTACTTGAACTTCTGGATATCCCCTATCACGGCAGTGGCGTTCTTGGCAGTGCTATTGGCATCAACAAAATCCAATCCAAACGATTGTATGAGTATGCCGGCCTGCCGGTATCACCCTACCTGATTCTGGATCGGTCCGACCCTGATGCCCAAAACAAGGTCCGGGACGCTTTAGGTTTCCCGGTGGTGGTAAAGCCTGAACATGAGGGCTCAAGCATAGGTCTCAGTATAGTCGATGATGCCGACCACTTCCAGGCAGCCTTAGACTTGGCTGGCCAGTATGACCGACTTGTCCTGCTGGAGAAATACATTGCCGGGACCGAGATCACCGGTGCGGTTCTCGGCAACCTGAATCCGGAACCCCTGCCATTGGTTGAGATTATCCCCGGCGACCAATATGGCTTTTTCGACTACGAGGCTAAGTACAAACCCGGGGCTACGGAAGAAATCTGTCCTGCTCGTCTCAACGAAGAGTTGACCAAGAAGGCCCAAGACTACGCAGTGCGAGCCCACCAGGCCCTGAGATGTCGGGGCTACAGCCGTACCGACATGATTGTCAGTGATAATGAAGCCTACGTTCTGGAAACCAATACCATTCCTGGCATGACCGCCACCAGCCTTTATCCCCAGGCGGCGGCAGCGGCGGGAATTAGTTTTTCCGAACTATTAGATAGGTTGATTGAGCTCGCATTGGAAAAAGATTAACCTTGTCGTCATTTGGCTTCGCCGTCATGACGCTATGCTGTCATTGGGTCATTAGGTGATTACAACAAATCACAATGAATGACAGCGCAGCGTAGTGACTTAATGACAATAAGTGACACTGCGTTACGCCTCCAAAGCTGCGGATTTTCATAGCCTCCTTGCATCCGCTGTCTGCCATTCAGCACCGCACTTTAACATATTCTTGGGAGTTGTTCGCCACTCAGCATATCCACAATGCGGCGACCACCTATTCCGGTTTGGAGAACCACCCTCTCTGGGTGCTCAGAGACAACCTCACCTATGACGCAAGCTTCCTCACCCAGGGGATGCTGGCGCATAGCGTTTAAGACCAACTCAGCGTCCTCTGGCGCCACAAAAACAAGCGCCTTTCCCTCATTGGCCACATACAAGGGATCCAGTCCCAGCATCTCGCAGGCTGCGTTCACCTCCGGCCGCACCGGCAGATAGGACTCTTCCAACCGAATGCCGATCCCTGACTGCTTGGCCACTTCATTAAGGGCAGTGGCAACACCGCCGCGGGTGGGATCTCGCAACACGTGAATCTTGTTGCTCGCCGCCAACATGGCGGCCACGAGCCCATTGAGAGACGCTGAATCACTTTCTATTTCTGTCTGAAAGGAGAGCCCTTCCCGGGTGGAAAGAACAGCAACACCATGGTCACCCATGGGCCCGTTGATCAAGACAATATCCCCGGGTCTCGCATTCTGACCGGCAACATCTACGCCGGGGGCAACAATGCCAAGCCCGGCAGTGTTAATAAAGATTCGGTCCGCCTTGCCTCGGTCCACCACCTTGGTGTCCGCAGCCACCACCTGCACCCCAGCCTCCCGGGCTGCTGCGGCCATGGAGGTCACCAACCGCTCCAAATCTGTCAGCTCCAGCCCCTCTTCCAGAATAAAACCCACACTAAGGTAGCTGGGCTGGGCTCCACGCATGGCCAGATCGTTTACGGTTCCATGCACGGCCAGGCTGCCGATATCACCTCCCGGGAAAAAAATCGGATCCACCACATAAGAGTCTGTGCTCATTGCCAACCGCACACCTTGGAACTCCAGCAGAGCGCTGTCGTTGAGTTCTGTGAGAATAGGATTTGCCAAGGCAGGGATGAAAGTTTTGGCCACAAGGTCCTGCGACGCCCTGCCGCCGGCACCGTGATCCATTTGAATTCTCTCTGTCTTCATGGGGCCTTTCCTCAGAGTGCTGAAAGTCAGCTGAAGTGAAGTGAGCTAAAATGAACTAAAAAATCAAAGAATCCAGTAGCCAGTAGTTGATGGAAATTACATATCACAATGATTAAGGCTTCAGTGTTCAGATTTCAGCTTTTTTGTTTTTCTTTCCTGACACCTGACACCTGACACCTTTAATTCCTCAATCTACAATCCGCAATCCGCAATCTAAAATCTCTCATTCCAGGTGGTATTTAAAATACGCCGCACAGGTACCTTCAGTGGAAACCATGCAAGGACCGTAAGGATTCGTGGGAGTACAACTCTTGCGAAATAGAGCGCACTGTGGAGGGGCGAGCACCCCACGCAATACCTCGCCACAGCGGCAGCCTGGCATTTCACCAGCCGGAGATACGGTTAAGTCATAATGGCTCTCAGCAGCATGAGCACTGTACTTATCCCTCAGCATCAGGCCACTCTGGGGAATGAGGCCAAGACCTCGCCACAAACCGTCAGCATGTTCAAACACTTCCTCCATGAGTTGTCGAGCCTTGGGGTTGCCCTCCGAATGAACTGCGCGAGCGTACTGAATTTCTACCTCACACCGTTGCTCCTCAA
>PPDG01000096.1 GCA_002899795.1 Desulfobacteraceae bacterium
CATCGACGCGGCCCGCAATAGTGTGCGGTTGGGGGCAGATACGGTAACCATAATTTACCGACGCTCCCGTGATGAGATGCCCGCCAGCCCTGAAGAGATCCATGGTGCAGAGGAAGAGGGAGTCCAGTTTCATTTCTTGGCTGCGCCTGTCCGGCTCTTTGGCAGCAATGGCAAGGTGGAAAAACTGGAGTATGTGAAGATGGAGCTGGGTGAGCCGGACGCCAGCGGCAGGCGTCGACCGGTACCCATGGAAGGCTCTGAAACCGTAATCCCCGTTGATATGGTGATCGCCGCCATTGGTCAATTCCCCGATCTCTCCCCAGTGGAATCCGACAAAGCTGTCGAGGGAATTCCCACCACCCGGTGGAATACCTTCGGTGCTGATCCGGACAGCTTGTACACCGGCCTAGACGGTGTTTTCACCGGCGGTGACGTCTATCGTGGCCCTGAAACCGTAGTGGGAGCTCTGGCTGACGGTCGCAAGGTGGCAATGGCCATACACCTCTATCTACGCGACAAGGAGGTGCATAGCGAAGCCAAGCCATTTAACATCTTGAAAGGGGATCTGGAAGCCATTGAGAAAGAACAGTTTACCACCAGGGCTACCTCAGCCTCCCGCGAGCTCATGCCTGAACTGGAGCCGAGTGTCCGCATCAAGAGCAACGACCAGATCGAGTTGGGTCTCTCAGAGGAAGGCGCCTTGAGAGAAGCTGATCGCTGTCTTTCCTGTGGGTGCATGGATGCTTTCGACTGCAGACTTCGCAGGTTCGCCTTTGAGTTCGGGGTGGAAACCACCACCCGTCTCATGCCTCAGATAGCTTTTGACGAAATCTCACAGCGCGACTCCCACCAGTTCATCGCTTTGGATCCCAACAAATGCATTCGCTGTCGACAGTGCTACGAAGCGTGCTCCTACTTCCAATGTTCTGATGCCATTGACTTTGAGGATACTCCCAACTTAAACACTAACTGTGTCTCTTGCGGCCTGTGCCTGGATCTGTGTCCCACCGGGGCCTTGGAGGAACGAATAAGTGCGGGCAAACCCGGTCCATTTCATTATGAACAGGTGGAGACCTTCTGCCCCCACTGCGGCTGTGGTTGCAATCTGGTGCTGAACATCAAGGGAGATAAGCTCTTTACTGTGAGCACCCGAACCACAGCAGCTCCTAGTTATGGGCACACCTGCCGTCAGGGCCGGTTTGACAGCTTTGACTATCTGTCGAGCCCTAAGCGGCTCAAGGCTCCTCTGCTAAAAAAAGACGGCAAACTGGTGGAGGCCAGCTGGGATGAGGCCTTGGAGCGGGTAGCCACTGAATTTAAACGACTGCACCAGGAGCACGGTCCAAGCTCTCTGGCAGCCATAGGTTCTCCGCGAGCCACCAATGAGGCCAATTACTTGCTGCAAAAGATCTTTCGCGCTCAACTGGGATGCAACAACCTGGATTACCCGGGAGGCCAATCTCATCAGGCCACCTTGACAGGTCTCACCAAAACGCTGGGCACAGGAGCCATGACCAGTTCTTTGAGTGAGATTGAAAAGGCGGAGGTCATCTTTGCACTGGGCAACCTGATCGAAGAAAACAATCCCATAGTTGCCACAGCCTTGCGGCGAGCGAACCGGACCCACGGCAACCGACTCATTACCGTAAGCTCCACTGAAGTAGAACTGGGTAGATTCGCCGAACCTGCATTTATCATTGCCAAAGAACACAAACTTGACTTTCTCCAAAGTCTTATCAAATTGCTGCTGGAACTGAACCTCTATGATAAGGACTTTGTGGCTGCCAATACAAACGGTATCGAGGCCCTCGAAAAATCCCTGGCCCAGGTGGACCATCTAGAAACAGTGGCTCGAGCCGACATTCTGCCGAGCACCTTTAAAGAAATCGTCCGAGCCCTTGCAACCGCTTCTTCTGTCGCCTTTGTCTACTCAGAAGATTTCACTGCTGATGCTAACGGCGCCAGGAAGGTCGAGGCCATAGCTAACTTGGCTATGCTCACCGGACGGTTGGGGCAGTCACAGAGCGGAATCTATCCGCTGTATCGTCACATTAATGCACAGGGCGCAATGGATATGGGAATGAGTCCTTCGTGCTACCCTGGCCATGTAAGCGTATCAGATCTGAAAGGCAATGATCGCTTCAGTAACGTATGGTCCGGTCAGTTACCTGACAACCCGGGCTTTAGTTACAGAGAAACAATTGAAGCCGCTCATCAGAAAAAAGTTAAGGGCCTCTTTCTCATGGGAGAAAATCCCATCGCCACTGAACCTGAAAGGGAGAAAATTCAGGAGGCCCTGAAACAGGTTGAATTTCTCGTTGTCCAAGACATGTTCCTCACCCAGAGCGGTGAACTGGCTGATGTGGTTTTACCTTCCACGGGATTTACAGAGCAGGAGGGCACTCTTACCAACACAGAGCGAAGAACTCAGAAACTCAGGCCGACCCCGACCGCTCCTGATGGTCCGCTCCCCGACTGGCGCATTCTCGCCGATCTTCTCAACCGATTAGATACTGGAGCCTCATACACTGATGCCCAGTCTGTTTACCAGGAAATCATCACGGTGGTGCCCTTCTACGAAGGGCTAACGTATGACCGCCTGGAAGAAGGCGGCCTGCAGTGGCCTTACACAGAGAAAAACTCCAGCGGCATGCTAACATTGGACGATCTCAAGAAGCCTTTGGAGTTTGCCACCGGGTAATAATTAAAACTGTGGGAGTGGCTTTCCAGCCACGATTTGCTGGTGTATTAACAACTAAGGATCGCGGCTGGAAAGCCGCTCCCACATAATAGCAAGAGTGGGGTCCTGCATTTTCCTATTGAAAATATTGAACTATTAAGCTATACAATATTATTTAACGAAACGTAACGAGGCAAGGATGATACTAACTCGGCAGTGGGACGGTTTACTTAGCCTGGGGCTTTTGCTCCTTCTGGGCCTTTTGTGCCTGTGCGGCCCACCCATTGCCTTTGATGGTCGCTGACCACCTGCTGGAAGAAACTAACAAAGGCCATGGGCAAAAGCTCATGGCCTTTTCTTTTTGTGGAGTCCTGGATTTAAGTGGAAATCTTAGGTGTCGGGTGTCAGGTTTCAGGTGTCAGGAAAAACAATGATAGAGGTAGAGCGCATCACCCACACATCACCTGATCGCAAGCACAGCGTGGTCCGACTTAAATTTGAAATCTATAATATGCAATCCGCAATCCGAAATCCAAATTGTGAAAGGAGGTGGTGAGCATGGGGCTGGCTCTGGCAGCGAACGAAGCAGCCGATGAATCCGACCTTTCTCTAACCCCTTCTATTTTTGGAGGCAATCATGACAACAAGGAAGATAACAATTTTCGACACCACCTTGAGGGACGGCGAGCAGGTACCTGGGGCCAAACTCAACGCCAAGCAAAAGCTGGAAATCGCCCTCCAACTAGAAAAACTTGGTGTAGACGTGATCGAGGCCGGCTTTCCCTGCTCTTCACCCGGAGACGCCCAGGCCGTCAAGATGGTGGCCCGAGAGGTAAAAAAGCCCATCATAGCTGGCCTGGCCAGAGCGGTTCAGCAGGATATAGACATTTGCTGGGAATCCGTTCGTGAGGCTGAGCAGCCCAGGATACATGTGTTCTTAGGCTCATCAGACATCCATGTTCAAAAAAAGCTTCGCATGGATCGTGACAAGGCCAGGGAACTGGCGGTGGAGTCAGTCAAATATGCCAAAAGTCTCTGCCCGGATGTGGAATATTCCACCGAAGATGCCTCTCGCACTGATTTTGAATATCTTTGTCGGGTGATTGACGAGGTCATCAAGGTGGGTGCAACCACCATAAATGTCCCCGATACCGTGGGCTATGCCACCCCTGATGAATTCGGCGATCTCATTCTCCGGTTGCGGGAAAACATCCCAGCCTTGGACAAGGTGACCCTGAGTGTTCATTGCCACAATGACCTTGGTTTGGCTGTGGCCAATTCTGTCACTGCCGTGCGCAATGGTGCCCAGCAGGTGGAGTGCACCGTCAATGGCATCGGCGAACGGGCAGGAAACGCTTCCATGGAAGAGATAGTAATGACCCTGCGCACTCGACCCACTGTTTTCCAAGCCCATACTGACATCAACACCAAAGAGATTTATCGGACCAGCCGGATGGTCAGCCGGCTGATGAACATTCCGGTTCAGCCCAACAAGGCCATTGTGGGCGCCAATGCTTTTGCCCATTCTGCCGGCATTCACCAGGACGGCATTCTCAAGGATCGCAGCACCTACGAGATCATGAGGCCGGAAGATGTGGGTATCAAAGAGCACACCATGGTTTTAACCGCCCGCTCTGGGCGCGCCGCCGTTCGTCATGAGCTAAAGGACCTCGGTTTTGAGTTGGAAAAGGTGTTGTTTGAGCGGGTATTCAAGCGTTTCATTGATGTGGCGGACAGGAAGAAGGAGATCACTGCCAAGGATCTCAGCAGTATTGTGGAAATTGAAATGTCCAAAGTGCCTGAAACTTATACCTTCCTTGGCCTGCAGTTCATGAGCGGTGACCAGACCACGCCGCTTTCATCGGCGCGGCCCAAAAAAGGCGATGAGATCCTTACGGACGCAGCCATAGGAAACGGTCCGGTGGATGCCACCTATCGCTGTATAGAACGCCTCGTCGGCCATCAAGGCAAACTTATGGAATACGACATCAAGGCGATCACCACCGGGAAAGACGCTCTCGGGGAAGCCATGGTCCGAGTGGAGATAGAGGGGCGGGTCTATTCGGGCGTCGGCACCAGTCCGGACGTCATCGAGGCCAGTGCCCGGGCATATCTCAATGCTTTCAATCGATTCTTCGCCAACAATGTTTAAATGGAATTAAGGGCGGGAAGGTAAATCCCGCCCTTTTCTTTTTCCCAGGCGGTGCCCTGCACTTATCCTTAGCCCGCCTCCAATCCCCCGCTCTCCGCCACCTGCCCCACCAATGCTTCGAAGAGCAAAACCATGTCTTGATTCGCTTTGCGCAGTCTCTTGGACAGCTCTTTGGCAATGGCCCTGGTTACCAAAAGGCCAAGCATGGGGTCCTCCTCACCTAGTTGGATGAAATTGTCGCGGTGAATGACGAGAAATTCACAATCGGTTTCGGCGGTCACAGAGGCTGAGCGAACTTCTTTGTCCATCAAGGCAAGTTCACCAAAAAAACCATCCTCATCGTCTCTCAGGGTGACAATGGTATATGGTTCCTGTTCAAGGGTCCGTTTGTGGATGTTAACCATGCCCTTGTGAAGTATATAGAGTTCGTTACCTTCTACCCCTTCACTTATGACCTCAACTCCTGCTTTGCACTGCTGCCAGGTCACGATGCGTGCCAGCTTGGTCAGTCTCTCCTCATCATCTTTGACAGCGTCAAATAGTTCAATTTTTCTCAGTTTTTCAATGACACCCTGCTCATCCATTTTTCATATCCCATTTCACATGTATCATTATTCATTTCTCATTCTATCGAAATGCAGTTATCATTCTCATTCCTCAATTTGCAATGATAAAGGCGCAATGCCAGGTTAGAAATGCGCAATGAGAAATGTTTCTTGTGAAGCTCAGGCTTGAATCAGTATGGCCCGGGAGTATGATTTAATCTCATATTCTGGTCCGGGGTTGAACACCGGCAGATTGCCTCGCAGCTCTTTTACTGACTGGAGATTGGATACCAGCCGGGAGATGTCCGGGGTCTTCTGGGCCTCCTGGAGTGCTTCTCGCTTGCGCTGGAAAATGTTGCCGGTATTTTCCAATATGCCGATGAGGATGGTGTTTTCAGTCTCCGTGAAATATTTGCTGAGATTGTCAAAGCTATCCCCCACGAACCGGGTCGGGAAGTTTTTGGTGACGAGCCGACTACCTTCCACATCAAGGAGGTCTTGTATGATGTGGGCAATGCCAGAAGCCGCCGTGGCATTGGCCAGGAGAATCCGATTGTATTCTCGGCTCAAGACAATCTCATCGCAATGGACATTTTCCAAATAGCGCTTGAATTTTGAATCAATCAGTTCCACGCAGGTGTATATATCCTTGGATATTGTTTTGATGGTCAGAACGCTCATGACAGTGCGCGCATCCACTTCCTGATCGGACGCCTGGGTGCTGTTGTCTGCGAGGACAAGCACTTTGGCGGCTTGCTTGATATTGGCGCGGAGCAGGACATTCTCCTCCACATAGTCACCCCGGACAAAGCGAATGTTATGGAGGCTCGGCCGGGAGCGCAAATTCTCCACTTCCGCCGGTTCCACCATACTCACCACAACAATGTCCTCATCGGAAAGATCTGGGTTAACCCTGAGTATGTCCTCAAGCACCGAGACCATCTCATTTTTCCAACCACAGATAACAAAATGCTTTTTTATTTTTTTTTGATCGCCCAAGCCGCTCCCCTCCTTGATCTTCCATTCCACGAGCCAGGATGCGATCCTACCGGTGACCATGCCCAAAAGCCCAATGCCAAATAACATGACCAAAATGGCAACAAATCGTCCGCCGGTGGTCAAAGGAACCTTATCACCGTAGCCAACGGTGGCGGCAGTGACAAGGGTCCACCAGACTGCGTCCCACAGGCTATGAAAACTCTGGTTGGCAGGGTATTCAAAGAGCAGCACCCCCAGGGAACTCAGTAAAAAAACAAGCAAAATGGCACCGAGCACCGGGAAAGTACGACTCTTTATCAGCCATCTCAGAATAAGACCGAACCGTTTTCTCCTGTGGACAGCAGGTCTATGGAGTTGTTCTCGCATGTGCCGATTCACCTCATGCCAGCCGCAGCCAACGATACTCTACACGCGATTCCAAGGCTGATCAAGCTCAAAATGTATTGCGATAATGATAGGTTATAACATCTCCCCGTCTCACTCCTCGGCCAGCATCTCACTATATTCATGCTCATAGAGATAAAGAAGGATGGCAGCTACCCCAAGGATGAGCGGTCCGTAAAGTATCCCCACAATTCCAAAAAAATTGATTCCACCAAGAATTGCAAAGAAGAGATAGATAGACGAAATACCTCCATCCCCTTTCATCAGAAAAGGTCGGAGAAAATTGTCGATGGAGCCTACAACTAACATACTCCAAATGACAAGAAATAGTGCTTTGCCCCAGCTCTGTACCAGCACTAGATAAACAACCGCTGGAACCCAGATGACGGCTGTACCCACAACCGGAATTAGAGAGGTGAAAGCCATCGTGGTTCCCCAGAAGAGTGGAGAGATGCCGGCAATCCACAAGCCGATGCCCCCGGCAAACCCTTGGGCTACAGCAGTGGCACCGTTTGCCATCACCACTGAACGGCTGAGATCACGGACTCGGTCTATCAGTCTTTCTTCCTGCTCTTTTGACAGCGGTGACAGACCTTTGAGCTTCTCAAGAATCGCCTGCCCGTCCCGAATAAAATAAAAGACCAAAAGGATCAGAAGCAAACACTGAACCACAAGCCCAGTTACGTTCCCCAAAAAATCCTTGCCCCAGGAAAGGATTCGTTGTCCCAGTCCGGCACTGGCATCCAGAATGATTTTGCGCACATTCAGGTCCTCGAGTCCCAGTCTGGCAAACTGACGGTTGATCATGCTGCGGAGCGGCTGGACCCACTCCCAGGATAGCATCTTCTCGATGTTTCCCTCTTGCAGCCAGGTGTTGACCTGCCCAAACGAGTCGACCCCTTGGTTAACCAGTACTGTGGAGAAACCCACCAGTGGAACAACTACGATCACCACCAGCATTGCTGTGGTAAGGAACGCAGCCAGGTTCTTCCTGTCTTTACACCGCTGCAGAACTCGTTTGTGGAAACGTTGGCAGACTGAGGTGAGTACTATAGCAAAAACAACCGTACCCAAATATGGCTTGAAGAGGAGATAGGTTAGATAAAGAAGCAAGAAAAGAAGCGCTAAGAGAAATAGTCTTCTCGCTCTTGTTTTCTCAATTAATTGATTTTTCTCCACAGTGACTCCCCCCCTGCTCGACGGCTGGGGTTCTGGATATTTCACATTCTAGAGTGTAGATTGCGGAATTCTATAATTTCATCTTGTCTCAATCTGAAATTCACAGTTGCCAGAGCTTCACTACCCTAATTTTTCCTTAACCCGGAAGG
>PPDG01000095.1 GCA_002899795.1 Desulfobacteraceae bacterium
GAAATCATCTATCCTGAAATGGTGACCATTCGCACCTTGGATCTCGGTGCTGACAAAGTTCCCACCAGGATGCGAAAATTGGGTGAGACCAATCCGGCTCTGGGGTTGCGGTCCATTCGTCTCTGTCTTCAAGAAGATGAGCTGTTTCGTACTCAGCTTCGCGCTATCCTTCGGGTAAGCGGAATTACCAAAAACGTCCGGATTATGTTCCCCATGATCTCAGGGTTAGGGGAACTCCACGCAGCCAAAGACATCCTAAACCAGGTTAAGCAATCACTCATTCAGGAGTCCATCGAGGTCGATCAGGACTTGCAGGTTGGCATCATGATAGAGGTGCCCTCAGCAGTGGCGGTTGCCGATCTGCTCGCCAAAGAGGTTGATTTCTTCAGTATTGGGACCAACGACCTGGTCCAGTTTGCTTTGGCCATTGACCGCGTAAACGAGAACGTGGCCCACCTTTATGAACCGCTCCACCCTGCCATCCTAAGGATGGTCAAGCAGGCCGCCGACGCCGGTCGTCTGGCCGGCATCCCGGTCTCTCTCTGTGGCGAGTTGGCCGCAGAACCCCTCTATGCTCCTATCCTTCTCGGTTTCGAACTTGACTCGCTTAGCATGAATCCCATGGCCGTGCCGCGCGTCAAAAAAATCATCCGCAACGCTAATCTAGAAGAGTCCAAAGTGTATCTACAGGAAGTGCTTCAACTCAGCACTGCCAGCAAGGTCAATGAATATCTTTGCAACCTGGCCTGGCGACGCTTCCGGGAAGACTTCGAGCTCTTCGAAGACGAGATGGGCAGAGTGCCCGCTGCCAATGGCAATCCTCAATGAAGAAACCGAATATCAAGGTCGTATGTCAGAACAAGAAGGCCCGATATAACTACGAGATCCTCGAAATCATTGAGGCAGGCATGGTTCTGTTGGGTACCGAAGTCAAGTCCTTGCGCCAGGGACGTGCCCATCTCAAGGACAGTTACGCTCGCATAAAGGCCGGCGAGCTTTATCTCATGCAGTGCCACATCAGCCCTTACAGCCATGCCTATCATGACAACCACGAACCGGATCGTGTCCGTAAACTCCTTGTGCACAAGAGGGAGATCAAACGACTGCAGGGCAAGACCCAGGAAAAAGGACTGACTCTGGTTCCACTAAGAATCTATTTCAAAGATGGTAAAGCCAAGGTGGAGTTGGGTTTGGCCCGGGGCAAGAGGATGTACGACAAGCGCGAGACCCTGAAGCGAAAAACCGAACAAAGGGATATGGAGAGAGCCATTAAGGATAGACAGTAAGTGCAAAGCGCTCCGCGCTTTGCACAGACGACAGAAGACAGCAGGCAGCTGGCAGCAGACAGGGGGCAGTTAGTCCGTCATTCCGGAAGGCGCGAAGCGACTATCCGGAATCCAGAAAAAACAATAATTTAGTGGATACCCCTTCGACTTCGCTCAGGGTGGTGAGCCTGTCGAACCACGGATCTCGACTTCGTCTCGTCCGGTATGACGTTTGGTGTCGTTTTCAGGCTTCTTCAGCAGCTTGCCAGTCACTCCACAGGTGTCTGACTTAATCCATTCTCGCCTTTCTCGTCTGTATCACCTCACCAACTTCATTGACATCCTGCATTTCAATACGTAAAATAATGGTGTAACTACTTTTTCCGCTCAACCAACCTACCGAAAGGGGGCGAAACGGGTTCGACGGGGATCATGAAACTTAAGTTGCATGCCGAGGTTCCTGCCTGCTCGTAAAACAGGTGGGACTTAAAGCAATCGCTGACGACTATGCGTACGCTGTAGCCGCGTAGGCGGCTACCGTCCTGCCAGTTCGGGTCCGCGGGGCTGGCAAAGGGCGTCGACTAGCGGAACAGCCCGCTGCAGGTGCCTATGGGTAGTGGGTCAAATAAGTAGGCTGGCTTGAGGGGAATCCTTCCCGAGGGGAGTCCCTAAGGGCGAGACTCTAAAGCCCGGGATAAGCATGTAGAAGCTTAAGTGGAAGTTTTCCGGACGCGGGTTCGACTCCCGCCGCCTCCACCATTCGATGCGCCCTGTGCTTCGCTCAGGGCTTACTCATGGCAGGCCAAAAAAAATTTGCACTTTGAAATGCGTTCCAATGTAAGCATCGAATGGTGTCCTGAGTAAGCGACCGCAGGGAGCGCATCGAAGGGCATAAACCGAATGTCCAGTCCTACTTTCTCTACATCCTCCAATGCTCTGACAGTAGCTACTATGTAGGAACTACCAGCGACTTGAAACAGCGCCTTTTCGCACATAACGAAGGCAGAGCAGCGGTTTACACCACAATTCGTCGCCCAGTACGATTAGTCTACTCAGAAGAACATAACAGCATTGAAAAAGCCCGGGCTCGGGAGCGACAGGTAAAAAGATGGACTCGCGCGAAAAAGGAAGCCCTAATTTCTGGGACCAAAAAAGATCTCAAACTCTTCAGCAAAAGGGGACATCGAGTTAAGAAGCAGCAATAGCGTTTCTCAACTCAAGAACTACCATAGACCGGCTCACTCAGGGGATCGCCGCCATGACGACAAAAGATGCCGCTATAGCCTTCCTCAGCGAATACGGGCACACTTCCCTCGTTAACCTGGGCGCTGGCCGTCTGTTAAATCGGATTGATAATCACATCCGTCTGATGACACAATTGAATCTGACGTACTACGTATGAATTGACTGTGGCCCATACACCGCACTGACATCTCCCAATATCTTCTTAGACCCCAATGGTATGACAGAATTGCTAACGGGATATTACCAGGGCGAGCCCCAAAAGTTCTGGGAGGGGGTCAAGGTGTTCCCACAGACTTGGGTGGAGGAGTTGGAAGGCATCCATTGCGCCGTGGTGGTTTGTCAGAGAGTATACCCCGATTGTCGCTGGGAGGAGGCTATCTTGTCCATGACCCCAAAGCTAGTGCTCCAAGAGGATCTTCACGGTTGTGAGAGACAGCAGCTTCGGGGACGTGGGTACGTGCGGACCTGGCTCAAGATTCGCCAATACAGCTTGCAGCCTTTTCGGCCTTTGCCCATTTTCCCGTGGGAACGCAATTTGATCCTTTGGCGGCGTCGAGATTTTGGTGATGAGGAGATACAGGTTAGCAGGTGGAAGGTGCTGTGGCGTCTGTGCGAGTGGTTTATAGGATGAGTTTTTACAGACACCAAATAGATGAGTTACTTATATCGCCTTTATTCAACATCGAAAACCTGGTCCTCAGGGTAAGTCAGAGTTCAATGGATTTGCCAGAAGTTATATTGTGACGAACTTTCTAGTCCAGCTTGGAGTGGGATCCAGCCTCTTTTATATTTTGAATATCGAAACTGGGGACCCGCCCACAGGGTGGGGAGTCCGAAGGACAATATCGAACAAGGAATTTCGAACAGCAGAAGTTTTTGAAAGAAATAAAAAAATGTTTTTCACTTCGATATTCTGCGGTTCCTTGTTCTGCGGTTCTGCTGTTCATTTTGTCGACCACCTGATAGTTAAATGTTGAACGCCAAGCGGGGAGACGGGATCCGCCGGTGTTGTAGCCCCTTCCGGGGGCGGCTCAAAGCCGGGTCCTCAGTGCCCGGATTCTTTACTCTATGGCCGCCTTTCCCAGTGTCCTCAGTACCTCCTTGAGTCTCTCTAACTCACCCTTCTCTAGTTCGCTGCTCTGAATCGCTTTCCTGGCCCTGCTCATGACCCGGTAATATAGATCTTTGGCGTAATCAGCCCCAAGAAAACGGAGGGTGTCAATAAGGGCTTCCTCTTGCCGACTCAGTTCTATGGACGAGCTGACTTGTCGCCATCGGGGCCCAGTCTCGGCCACAGCCGGAGAGTCCGCAGAATCAACGCTGGGTTTGCCACTGTAAACCGCAACCAAATCCTCCAGACACTCTTGGATAATGCCTTCAAAGATTTTCCTACCCGGTTTCCGCTTGCCAGATTCAATTGCGCTCAGGTAACCCTTTGTAATACCAATTTTATCTGCGAATTCTGTCTGACTAAGCCCCAATCGTTCTCTTATCCGCTTTATCTTATTCTGCGCTCCACTTGTCATAGGAAGTTTGCACCTGTGTTATATTTTACTTGACATAGTTTGCTACTGTCCATACAATGGCACAATAGCAAACCCATAGCCCGGATGTTTGATGAATTGATGTCGCGAGACCATGAAGATGGGCGTGCCACCGGGTAACCGCAGGGTGTCGGGTCCGAGGCATACCTGAACGGTACGTCGCAGGAACCGGTACCCGAGGACGCCCGGAAGGACGACCATATCCTTGGTCGTAGCAAGCCATTCATGAAACATCCGGGCTAACCATAAACTCAAAAATGAACGGATATGCCATTTTAGTCAATAGAAAAGGTTGGTTCCTCATGAAATCAGAGGATAAGCAAATGATCAAGCGAGACATTCTCTGTGATCACATGCTAAATGTCTGCCTCAAACTTCAAACCCTGAGGGACTCTTGCTCGGGCGTCTTTCAAACTCAAACTTATCCCCCGAGCATTACCTGGTTTGACGGTGCAGCGGCTATCTGCCAAGAAGCAATAGACTGGATAGAAGAGGTAGTTCTTATCCTTACAAGGGCTGAAGAACAAACCGTCACTGATAAAAATACCGACAAATTTAAATCATGTAATGGACCATAGCTTTTTTGAAAATGCTCTAGCGAGCGCATTCCCCGTAGCTTGCTGCGGGGTTAGCGAGCGAACTACAATAAAATGGAACCACTTCCTTACATTTCGAAGATTCCCTGTCCCGCTTTAGCGGGACTGCAGGGAGCTTCAAAATGTTGACAAGTGGAGTCTCCCGTGATGGGGTCAGGTCAAAATCATCTTGAGTTGCCAATGAGCGGAGTTTGCTCGATGCTTCTAGAGTGAAGCCTCAGCCTGACTCCAATTGGCCTATGGCAAGGGGCACCTTCAGACCTGACCCCATCACGGGGGACTCCCTCCCCACTTTACTACTTTTTCTCATTGTGACATGATTGCAGCGACAAATACCTTGCCTGGAGGAAAGAGATGCGGCGCAACCGCTTATGGGTCCTTTCTCTGATGTTTTTGTGCGGATTGGTTTTTGCTTGTCTGGCGAATCTCCGCTTGACAGTCCTCTATGACCAGACTGACGAACTCAAGGCCGGCGACCGTGTCATCTGGCAAGAGCAAACCATAGGCGAAGTGCAAAACGTGGAAGCGGATGCCACTGGTCGCGGCGCGGCACAAATACAAATTAAGAGAGATTTCCGTGAGAAGGTTACAGATGAAAGTCGCTTTCTCATCCAGGCTGATCCCCAGAATTATTTGCAAAAGTATATAGAGATGGTTAACCTGGCAGAAGGGGGAAATCCTCTTCCTAATGGCGCTGAAGTAGAGGGTAGCACCTATCTTTCCCTCCAACTGGAAAAGGGAAGCCGGGGACTCGCGGCTTGGTCGCAATTGCTGCTGCAAGAACTTGAGCGTTGGCAAAAAGAGCTGAACCAGCTTCCTGAGGAGGAATGGTACAAAGAACTTGAACGCCAGATGGATTATTGGCTGAGCGAAATGGGGCAGGCCGGGGTTGAAACGCGCCGATATTTCAGGGAGGAAGTGCTACCCCGCCTGGAAGAGGCAGTGCGAGAATTGGAAAAACGATTGAAGGAGTTGGGCAAGAAGAACGAGGCAGAGATCCTCAACATAAAGCTAGAAGAACTAAAACAACTATAATGATGGCAACACTCTATTTGAAGGGAAGATAAATGAGTGTGGAAGAGATAATGAAAAAACATGGCTTTCGCCTTTCAGCAAGCTGCGCCGGGACAGCATGGTACACGAAGTTCATCGAGTATGACGGTAGGCGCGCTTATATAACTGTCATGGACAAAGATGGGGAGGGGTTCCCCCAATCACTAGATGAGCCTGTGCAGGTGGGAATCTATGAGTTGCGTTCTGGCGACGAACTTGAGAACAGCCAGAATATCAGCTCGCTCAACTCCTATCTGGAGTCACTGGAGGAGTAGCGTAGCCCGGGGAGGGGATGTATTTTTCTTCTGCGTTAAACAAAAAAGCCCGCCTTGCGGCAGACTTTTCCTATAAAGCTAAACCCTAATGTTGCAAACCCACACCGGTAAAAACCGCTGCGCTCGCGTGATAGCGCGCCATCTGCGACCGTGCTCGCCTCGGACAGGATATCACGTACGGTCAAGTACGCTTCATCCTCTCAGAGACTGCGCGCGGCCACATCTGTCACACTCTGACGCGTTTTTCCACGGAGTAGGTTTGCAACATTAGGGTAACCTTGCTCAGTTCAATAATTTCTTAAGCCCGTGTCTAAGCCTTCTTTTTTTTTCGGGCAGCTTTTCTCTTTTTCTTAGGTTTAGCCTTGGCCTTTGCAGCAGTTGCAGATTTAGACTTAGCCTTGGCCTTCGCAGCCGCCGCAGCCTTGGCCTTCCTCGCTTCCTGCAGTCTTTCCCCCAGCCCAAGAGCTTTCGCAGTCTTTCTTCGCTTCGCACTAAGTGCCTTTGAAGCCAAGGGCTGTCGAGCTGAAAAGCCCCATTTTTTACGATACTCTGCAGGCGTCAATCCGTATTTTGCCAGAGTTCTTGTAGTAAGCTGCTTGTACTTCTTACCATCTTCGAG
The DNA here is from genome assembly GCA_002899795.1 of Desulfobacteraceae bacterium. Taxonomy (GTDB): domain Bacteria; phylum Desulfobacterota; class Syntrophobacteria; order BM002; family BM002; genus BM002. The sequence continues at coordinate 6,598 of PPDG01000095.1, forward strand.
GTTAATGATGTAGTTTCTCTGAATAGATTTTCTTGGATCTACTGGAGGAGCATCTACTTCCGGACCACCTTCTTCGATTGTTTTGATGTTCTTAAGGGCATCAAACGTCTTTTTGAGGGCTGCAACCATTTCGTCAGCTGCCATTACAGAATGTGAAGCCTGTGCAGCTACAATTTCTGATGCCATTTCAGTTAAACTTTTCCCCATATCATTGTCCTCCTTTCATCAGTTCATCAGTACCTACATAATACAAACAGAATTATTAACATCTAAAAAATAATGTAAATTAAATTAGTTGTCAACAACTATTTGATATCTCAGCATTAATCAGCCTTAGCTAAATCTTTATATTGCAACCACATGAAATCACTCACCTATTATTGCAAGTTACAAATCTACACAACAGCATACTAATAAGTATTGAATAATCTACCGCTGCACTTCCCCTTACCATAAAAGGCCGAACATGCTATGAACCCGTTCTAGTGATGCCGGTTTAGTTCGACCAGAATATACACTTGAGTAGGTCGGGTGGTTTCCGCCTCGGCGGAGTTCACCCGACGACAAGATTCGTCGGATAAACCCCGCTGAAGCGGGACTGCGCGAGAACGATCCGACCTACAGACCTAACCCTATTGGTACGTAACGTGCATATAATGCCCTCGGACTCCTAACGATTAACCCGGTGTCGATATAAATTACAGGGAAGATAGAAACACTTAACTGTTGCGGCTGGTTGCGAATGAAGAGGATTTCATTGAAGCTCCCTGCAGTGCCGCTAAAGCTGGACAGGGAATCTTCGAAATGTAAGGAAGAGATACCATTTTATTGTAGTTCGCTCGCTACCCCCGCAGCAAGCTACGGGGAGTGCGCTCGCTGTAACATTTTCAATAAGGTAATAGAAATGAAGAAGTTTGCTATTATTTCTATTGTGAGTGTTTTTCTGATTCTAGTTTTTAGCTGTAATCAAAAAGGTCAGGACCAAGAGAGGTTAGCTATCGTAAAAGAGATACAGCTACATATTGAGGACAATAACTTTGAAGCAGCCAGGCTTACGGCTATTGACACTCTTGATCCACAGTTAAGATCACTTTACTATGAGGCTGACAAGCACCTCGGTCATGCATCACACCTTGATGTAAGGTGCAATGAGAGAATTGAAGAGATCCTTTATGAGATTGTCAAGAAAGTCCCGGCCAAGAATATAAGATTCAATAGAGATATCTATGCCGAATTGTACGCTCTCTATCCGGAAAATGAACTTTATAAAAAGAAATTCATATACTATGACAGAAAACAAAGAGGAGTACTACAATATTAGCTTGACTTAGCTTCGTGAAACATCCGGGCTAGTAGTATTGCAATCTTTTCCGTTTTGCATACCACCAACCTGCCCCCGCGAAAGCAAGCGCCCAACCCAAAAAAACCACATCATCTATTCTGCCCAGCACCAAATCAGGCATAAAAAAATAAACCA
>PPDG01000269.1 GCA_002899795.1 Desulfobacteraceae bacterium
CCTCCTGACCAATCCCGTGAATGGAACGCAAGTGTCCCATGGCCTGAAATGGTGGTAGATTATGGGGCTGGGTGCCAGAAAAGAAAATTCAAGCATCTCCTGGCACACCCATTGCACTAAACAGATGGGTGAGCCAGGTTTCTTTCTTATGGCAGACAAAATTTTTATCTGCGAACACTAGTCTTTTTGATGTCTGCAAGCCACTTTAGCCCTGCTTGGACTCCAAGCCGGCACGGTAAAGTCGCAAGCTTGAGGTGTGGTTTTGAATACATCAATAGGAAAAAAGTACAGCACCACTGTGGAGAAAAGAGCTGAGATATCTCCAATTGATATACGGTTGGGAATGGCAAAAACACGTCCGGTTTTTTTCAAACCTGACGATCCCGCGCACGCAGATTTAATTTATTGTTGTATTAGAAGCCACTTGCTTGGCGAAGATCCATAATTCTCAGGAGGAGAGATGAAACAAAAGACCGTAACAGTGATGTGTATGCCGTCAGCAAAATCTGCCCCCCGAACTTTCTCTATCCCTCACATGTATCTATACATTTGCTTGGGTCTGCTGGTGTTTTCATGGCTGTTGTTAGGTATAGGAGGATATCTGGGACACAGTCTTTATCGTGATTCAACTGAATTGCAGGCGCAGAATGCCAATTTACTACACGAGGTCAAGGATATTGATACCTTGCGCCATACAATCAAGCAAATACAGAAGGATGAGAGCGTCATCCGTGATTTTTTGGGGCTGGATGGTGGTCAGGAGGAGGGAAGTAATCTTGGCCAAGGGGGTGAGCCTTCACCGGATCTCTCCACCATTGCAATCAACGATGCCATGACAATCAGCACTACACCTTTGCCAGTAGAGACGCACTCTACCCCGCTTGTCAAAAGAGCTCAAAACCTGCAGGCAGATCTCCGGGAGTTGGTGGGCGCCATGTGGGACCAGAGACAAACTCTGGACAGCACTCCCAGCATTGTTCCAATAACAACCCAGGGGTATTGGTTATCTTCCGGTTTTGGCTGGCGACGCAGCCCTTTTACTGGAGCCAAGGAGTTTCATAATGGCTTGGATATAGGCGGCCAAAAGGGTACACCCATCATTGCACCGGCGGATGGTGTGGTGTACAGGAGGGGTAAGCACAGATACTTGGGTAAGTATATCCGTGTTAACCACGGGAGAGGTGTAACCACCACCTATGGCCACCTCGCCGGATACAATGTGGAAAAGGGTCAGAAAGTGAAGCGGGGAGAGGTGATCGCCTTTATGGGTAATAGCGGCCGTTCTTCTGGCACTCATCTTCATTACTCTGTCAGGGTCAAGAAAAAATATGTAAATCCATTTCATTATATCCTCAATACCAAGAAAAATCGCTTAGTGGATTTCTACCTGAAAGCAGAAAATAGCAGACCCTAACGTTAGCATTAACTGGAGTTTGATCTAGCGTCTGCTGTCCACCTTCGGTATCAAATAAAATACCTTCATATAGTCCTTTCTTCTAACGCCAAAGTGGTACTTTCTTTCCGTTTTTATAACCTTGATTTCCCAACACGGATAATCTCCCCATAGGCGGAAAATTATTTAAGTGTTTGAATTTACAGGATATTAGCTAATGTTCAAGTTTGGCACGATCTTTGTGTACTGAGACTATATCAAGCAACGCAACTGATCCAGTTGCAATGGCTTCATTACCTCAGGTTTAAGCTTCGAGACGGGAGGCATCCCATGGCTGAAGAGGAAAGGAGTCCATGCAGAACGTGCGAGAGATTAAGTAAGACCAAGAACAAGTGTGCAGAGTCTTGTGAGAAGCTGAAAATGTATCAAGAAAGCTTTCCGGCCTTCACACTCTGGAGGGGATTTTCGGGTTCCTACACTATGCCAGGTCTGCATCGGACCCCAAGCTACCGCAGCTTGGACTAGGTAGTTTTGTTCTAAGCGAAGTTTGGTTTTTTGATCCTATTGATTTGCGGTGCAGTTGCGGTAAACACATGGATGAAGCATTTTGGGAAGGATGTCCCTATTATGTGGAAGACGAGTGTCCTCACAGCTCACTGGTAGACAGAACATATTTGATTCCACATTTGCTTAGCTCTGCAGAGGTGGAAGAAGTAAAAGCCATCTGTGGAAAATGTGGCTTGTATCTGAGTGAAAAAAGGAAATATTTTCGACTTAAGAAACCTTTCAGGGTCGTGGTCACCACGGGCACTGGGGAAGACAAATTAAGAGGTAGGATCGTCAACGTCAGTGGAGTTGGAGCACTGGTAACGTTCAAAGATTGGCCGGACTTTGTTGTAGACCAGAAAGTGGAGATAGAAATCTATTCGAGACGGAAAGATTCAATAGATCTGGATGAGACTGTGATTAAAGTGACAGGCGAAGTCAAAAGAATAGATGCTGAAGACAAGCAAGCTGCCGTGAGGTTTTTGGAAGAAGTTCAACCGGAATTTCTCCTGGCGCTCTAGCCCTGGGGATACAGCACCTGCGTTCAAACCTCAGGATGCAAGTATGACACAGGGGGTAGGAAGCCCGACATATTCACCTTGAACCATGGTGAATCATGGTTCCAGATTACAGTGACACGATTGTTGAGAGTTTTGCTCATAAATGGAAACTGTTTTCACAAGATAGGAATTTTGGTATATACTTCTCCGGCTCTGACTTCAGGTACGGTGTGACTTAACTCATTGAAAGTGTGGGGAAATTTGGCTAACTATTTAATTTCGTACAATTTTTGCATGCTGAGTGCCGGTTATGGAAAACAATCGCCTTTTTCCCCGACTCTTTTTGATGGAATTGACACAGCATGAGATCCTGATGGTTCAGAGCCCTTTGTCTGTTGCATTGCGCACTATGGTTTGATTAGCGGTTCCCGAGTTGTTATGAGAACATTTGATCAACGGAAGAGCCCCAGGATACATCAGAGCTTTCGGGTGAAATTTCTCAGGCAAGGGGTCGAATACACGCTTGAGGGAACAACTGCCAACTTGAGCCAAAAGGGGGCCTTCATCAGGACCAAAGACTACCGTTCCTTCCAAACAGGGGAACCGGGAGAGTTCACCTTTTTTCTTCCACCCGATTTCACCGGCCAAGACAAGGTAGTCGGTTTGCAAGGGAATGCGGTTATTACCAGGATTGATCAAGACAACGAGGGTATTGGTGTCGAATTTATTAAGAGTCTCAAGCAATTCGAACGTGTCAATATCTCGGAAGTAGCAGGCAAAATTAGGTATAAAAAACTTGCCCGCTATCTTGCCACCTTTGAAGATTTAGCGTTAAGCCAGTTTGTTGCTGCACATCCAAACGGTTTTCTTGTCGAGAAGTCTGAAAGATTCCTCGATAAAGATGTGATCTTTCAATTCCTCACCGATGTAGTTGAAGATGAGCACGTGCTGGAACAGTTACGACAAGGTACGGTGCGTTCAGCGGTGTTGGAGGCGAGAGTCATCGAAATAACGAAACGAAAGGATATTAGCGAACCTGATAAGATTACCATTGGGCGTTCACCAGACAACGACATTGTAGTCTACAACAAATTGGCCTCGAGAAAACATGCTTACTTGCAGCTGAGCAGCGCGGATCAGACCTGTTTTCTGGTGGATACAGGATCAAGTAATGGTACGTTTCTTAATAATACTCAAATAACACCTCATGAAAAATATCAATTGACCGATGCGGATGAAATATCTATTGGCCCCGAAACAAAGGTACTTTTTTTCGCCTCCAAAGCCTTCCATAGTTTCCTCTCAGAGCTGAAGCCCTCTCGGCCCTAAATTCAGAATAGTAAAGTCGGGTCCAAATTTGTCTTGAATCTTTTGTGCCCTTTCCGTAACCTAATCATATAAGCTCCTACACCAGCACAGGCGAAGACAGGTCATTCAGTATCGTTTTGCGACTTCTCTAGCAAGGATATTTCATAAATTGCTGTCGCGAGACCACGAAGATGGGCGTGCCACCGGGCAACCGTCCCGCAGCACCGCGGGATTAGTTCCGAGGCGTACCTGTACGGTACGTCGCAGGAGCGGACACCCGAGGACGCCAGGAAGAAGGGCGGCCATATCCGTGGTCGCAGCAAGTGATTCATGAGATATCCGAGCTATGGTGTCGGCAGTTTCACATCCCAACGCTTCAAGATATGTAGCAAAGATGAGGGAGAAGGAGGTAGATCAATGTATAAATTGGGTGAGACTTTCCAAAGAGATGGATTTCTGGAATTGCGCCAGGAAGGAGACCTTTATTTGCTCAGCCTTGGGGACTGTTTTGACGACGGTGGAGAAGGGGTGTGTATGCCTCTTTTTTCGTTCACGAAGAAATTGAGCAGAGAGAGGGTCGAGGCACTCATCAAGTACTTAGAGGAGAGCATTTCATAACTCTGCCATACTATCCAGATTGATGATATGGTTGGCACCGTATTCTGCCCCCAGCAAAGCTCAGATTCTATTTGTTCTCAAAAACTTCTACTCAAAATATCCTTTCCCCTCCCAGCCACAAGGGTGGGACCTTCGACAAGGGAGAGGATGTTTTTTTGGGGTAAGATAAGAGCTGAAGTGGAATTCCATACCCATGATTTTCATGGGAAAAAGTAAAAAGAGAGGGTCTTATGAGTCTACTCATCAATTTTTCCATCTTCCCCCTGGATAAGGGAGAAAGTGTGAGCCAATATGTGGCGAGGGCGGTGAAAATTATCAAAGACAGCGGATTACCCTACAAGCTCGGCGCAATGGGCACCAGCATCGAGGGGGAGTGGGACGAGGTCATGGATGTTGTGACTCGCTGCTTTGAGGAGTTGAAGCAAGACTGCAGCAGGGTGTATATGAACATCACAGGTGACTACAGGAAGATTGGCCCCGACCGAATCGTGAGCAAAGTAGAGTCGGTGGAAAGTAAATTATGAACTGACTGGCGTCATACCGAGTCAATGTTGATCAGAAGAGAGGAGCGAGCATGAAAATAGTCTGTCTGCTGGGAAGTCCAAGACCCAAAGGGAACAGTACAGCTATGGCCGCGAGATTCTGCGAGACCGCCGAGGGATTAGGCGCTGAAGTTGCGACCTTTGCTTTAAACAAGCTGAAATACCGCGGCTGTCAGGCGTGTATGACCTGCAAAACCAAACTGGAAAAATGCGTGCTCAAGGACGACCTGGCGGAGGTCTTGGACGCGATCCGCGATGCCGAAGTTCTAATATTGGCCACGCCCATCTATTTCGCCGAGATCTCCAGTCAACTCAAGGCTTTCATTGATCGAACCTTCTCATACCTGGTACCCGACTACCCCACCAACCCCAGCCCATGCAGACTCTCCCCGGGCAAGAAACTGGTGTTCATCGAGGCTCAGGGGCACCCTGACGAGAGTCTATTTGCAGACGTATTTCCCAGGTACGACTCAATTTTCAAATGGTATGGATTCAGCGACAGTTATCAGATTCGTGCCTGTGGCGTATTTAACAAGGGCGACGTGGAGAGCCGTGAGGACATGATGAAATTGGCCGAAGAAACAGCTAAGAAGATCATGGGTTAGCCCGGATATTTCACGAATCGTCTGCTGCGACCGCGAAACTGGGAACCCGCTTGCGGGACTGAGCGGAGCGCAGCGAGCGCGAATAATATGACTGTCCTCCCGGGCGTCCTCGGGTGTTCCTTCGACAGGCTCAGGACAGGCTTCCCTTGCGACGTACTGTTCAAGTACGCCTCAGATCCAACCCCCTGCGGTTGCCCGGTGGCACATCTTTCTCCACGGTCTCGCGACGACAATTTATGAAACATCCGGGCTAGGATATCTGCTGCCGGCTTGGCACGCGGATCTGCTGCACAGCTATCAGGGAGATCATGGCCATGGCCGCGCCAGCCACAAACGGAATTCGGTAGTCTACCATCCAGAGAACCCCACCAATTGCCGGTAAAACCACGGCCGCAATGTGGTTTATGGTAAATCCTACTGCCATACTTGGAGCGATGTCACGAGGATCTGCCACCTTTTGAAAATAGGTGCGGATGGCTATGGCAAAGTTGAAGAAAATGTGATCGAGAATGAAAAGAACCGCAAGGAGCGCTTTGGATTGAACTGTGGCGTAGGCTAGGAAAATAAAGATCAAGCTGAAATACTCCAGTGACAGTACCTTCCTCTCGCCGAACCGGATGATGCTTTTCCCAATAATGGGACTCAGGAAGTAGTTGACGATGTTGTTGATCACAAAGAGGGTGGTGACCTGCTGAATAGTAAATTGGAATTTCCTGACCAGCAGGAAAACAGCAAATGCCATGAAGATCTGGCGCCTGGCACCTCCCATAAAGGTGAGGAAATAAAACAGCCAGTACCTCTTACGGAAAATCATTTTCTTGCGTTGAGGAATAATATCCCGGTCAGTGGGATCTTGAGCAAGCGCCCAGACGCTCGTGGCAATAATGAGACCCCCAACCAGCAAATATATTTGGGTGTAATTCAGCAAGGCTGCCATGAGATAGATGAAAACACCAATACCAATGTTCGAGGCTGCGGCCATACTTCGTAATTTGCCAAACACCCACGGAGATGTGTTCTCATCAAAATATTGAAGAGTTAGGGACTGGTTTGTTGTTTCGTAGTAATGGAAGCCAAAACTCATGATCAGCGTGGTAATAAGTAGCCCAATGAAGGAAGGAAACAAGCCGATTGCTGCAAGTCCGACTCCCAGAACAAGGGTAGACAATGCCGACAATCTATGCTCTTTAACAAGCAGCATCACAAAAATGGCAAGGAGCGCCAGGAATCCAGGAATCTCTCGCACGGATTGAATCACACCAATATGGATGCCTTCCAAACCGGCGACTTCCACAGCGAAGTTGTTGAATAGTGTTAGCCAAGTTTGGAGCCCAACGGCTGAACAGATGGTGAGAATCATCAGGTAGCGATACATGGGCTTCTGCTTCAGGTTCTTCACTGGACTCTACCCTCTTTCCCACCAAGCGAAGATTACCAGAAGCGTCAAAGCAGAGAGTAGCAGAGCGTACTCCCGGAAGGTAATGCGATAGTGTTTTCTTGATGACCGCCCTTTGCGTCCGAATCCCCTCGATTCCATGGCCAGGGCCAGTTCGTCGGCGAGGACGAAAGATTGAGCCAGCAACGGCATAAGCAATGCCGTGAAGTTTCCCACATTCTTAAGCCTAAGCCTGAGATCGATCCCCCTGGAGCTCTGGGCATCGATGATGTGGCGGATCTTCTGTCCTATCAGAGGCACATATCGCATTGAAGTGGTAAGCATAAAGGCCAAACCGTAAGGTACCCCGATTTTCTGCAGTGCGCCACCAGTCTCTTCGGGGCTGACGGCTCGAAAGAAGATGAAGGATACAGTCAAAAGATTGAACAGTCGTACTGCTAGCACCAAAGCCACTCTAAAGTCAAATGAGAAAAAAGCAATGATAAAGACCAACCCTACCATAGGCCAATAGTAACGCAGGGAATGGAGCAAATCCTTCCCCATCCTTAGCAAGGGGAGAGCTGCCAGAAGAATTATTGACTCCACCAGGAGGGTCTTCGGTTCTTTAGCGATGAAGACCGCTGCAATCGCCATAAGTCCCAGGCCGAGTTTTGTTCTAGGATCCAGTCGCTTCAAACCGATACCCCAATCAATGAAATTCCGGTTTTCTTGTTAACCACAGAGGCACAGAGAGCACAGAGATAATTTTATTTTTGCCCGATCGGGAGACGGCGATCGGGCAAAAGAACATAACCCTCCATGCAGGTTACTGGCGACCAACATCGTTTACCAGGCAGTTGGAATCTGCCAACCAGAGGTTCCGCCGAAGGCGGTGGCTCTTTTCTCTGGCCGTCGTCTCCCGGCCAGGGAAAAATATCTTTCCTCTGTGTCCTCTGTGTCTCCGTGGTTAATGATTAGATTATTCATCCAACATCCGAATTGGGTCTACCAATGGCGCCAAGTCGAATGAGCCCTTCATCGCGCCAAAGATCTCGGGGAGATCCGTCGGCCACCACCCTGCCTTCATGCAAAACTATCCATCGATCCGCGACGGCTTGGGCAAACTCCAGATCGTGAGTGGCAATCACAATGGTGAAGCCGCGATTTTTGAGTTCTGCCATA
>PPDG01000268.1 GCA_002899795.1 Desulfobacteraceae bacterium
ATCAGCTATCAGCCTTCAGCCATCAGTTGTCAGCTTCATAAACGCTATGCGCTCCGCGAAAAACCCGTCCCCCTTTTCTGTTTTTTTTATCCGCATTCCGAAATCCGCAATCCGCAATCCGCAATCTACTCTCTGCTCCATGCCTCAAAAATATCCTAACTATCTGAAACCAAATAACATATAGGTGCACAGAACCTTTTGGCACGTTTCTTGATAATGATATTCAGCGAATCGGGCGCGGATGGCTGGAATCTTATCGTAGCACAGACTCCTTAGCTGACGTTCAAATCCTTACACTACAAGGCTAAGCGAGCCTGTCCCAGATCGGGAACTCAGGATTCCGCCTTCCACTAAGTATACAAAATACTACTTTCAGTTGCCGAAAAACGGTCTTGGTATTAAAAAATTTACTAGCTGAGATGTTCTTTAGTGAACAACATGACTGTCATGGACCCTCCCAGTAGCAAGGGTTCATACTTCGAGCAAGGGATGGAGCGCACATGCTAAACATCTACCGGGTCATCTCGTTGAGTCTACTAATGTCACTGTTTTTCGCGGCGCCTTTACTCTGTGTTCACCCTGTTTCTATCCAGCAGCAAAAAACACACGCACTGGCTACAAAGCGTCAGCAGGCCAAAAGGGTGAAAGTCGCTTGGCAAAAAACCTCTCACACCCCATACGTCACGCCTGCTGACAGGTTGGCGGGCTCCCTGCGCGAAGCCGAGTTCGTTGATGTGCAGGGCGAAGAATGGAATGAAGATGAACGGGAAAGTTGGGATGGTTTTGATGTAACTGGCGGAACCGATGGTGTGAAAACAGTATCTCATTCGTCTATCTATTAATTGTCAAGAAGAAAACCAAAGGATGTGAGATGAGTCACCGAGGGATAACCAAGAGCACGAGGGGATTTATCATGAGAACAGTCCTGAGCAGGGGCTATCTTTGCAGGAATCTGGGGTTTACCACTATTGAACTTATTGTCACTGTGGGAGTAATAGCGGCATTAGCCGCTGCTTCCGTTCCCGTATTCCGCAACTTCAGCCCTTCATACAATTCAAAACACGCGGCTCGTAACATTGTCTCGCACATGCAACTTGCCCGGGTCCACGCCATCAGAAACCGGGTTACTACGGTGGCGGTTTATTACCCGAAGAGTTTCCTGCCAGCTGACCAGGCAAACTCCTTCTTGATCTACGAGGATACCAATAAAGACTGGATTCAAGACCCCGGGGAAACCGTCATCTTTTCGAGAACCAAGATGCCGGCGAAAGTGAGCCTCGTTTCTGCCACTTTTACCTCAAATGGCTCAGGCGAACTCACGCAAACAACCAGCTGCGGTTTCGATAGCCAAGGGATCGCTGCCAGAAACGGCGCCGTTTATGTGATTGGAGACCTCAAGTTGCAGAATGACAACGGTCAAGAGCGAACCATAACGCTTCATGCATCTGGCAAGACCAAAATTTCACTACCCTAGGGAGAGCAGTCATGAATTCAGAGAAGCAGATGACAACTGATAATCACCAGATGAAGTCCTGGGGCAAACACAGCCAGTCTGGTTTCAGCATGGTGGAAGTGATGGTGGCAATCCTCCTTCTTACCGTTGGCTTACTGGCCCTGGCCAAAATGCAGACCCAGGCAGTGGCCAGCAACAATTATGGTAATCAATTGACTGAGGCCACCTTTCTGGCCCAGGACAAGCTGGAGGAGTTGCGGCTTTTAAATGAATGCTACCTGGCGGTGATCGCTAAACCCGAGCTCAGTTGGACAGCCGAAGACCAGGCTGTGGTCAACAACTACAACAGTCAACTGAGCGACAGCGTGGTCAACTGGATTGAGAATGATACTGACAGTGACGGTATTGATGATCAGTTCAGTTGGCAGCTGGCAACACCGGACCACACCAATGTGGACGGCGTCCTGGGTGTTCCCAACCCGATTGGTGTCGACGGCCTCGCAGCCTCAGCCGGTGGTTACATCAGGACCTGGTACGTGGCGGATAATAAGCCGCTCACCAAAGCCAAGAACCTCCGAGTGCGAATAACGTGGGGAAACGGCCGTGAGGTGACTCTCGATACCGTATTGTCGCAATAATTGAGGTGGATGATGAAGAGCAGAAAATTGCAGGCATGTCAACAAAGGAAACATCCGGAAGCAGCGCGGAGCTGTTTGAGCTGCCACCGGGGATTCACTCTGGTGGAGCTTATCGTGGTCATAGGCATCTTCAGTATTGTCATGGCAGCGATCTATTCGGTATTTGTCCGCTCCAACCGGGTCTATATCTCTCAGGAAGAAGTGGTCGCAGCGCAGCAGGAGGCTCGCTCCGCCCTCGAAATTCTCGGCCGAGAAATACGGATGGCAGGGTTAATCGCAGCCGACAATCAATCCGGCGGCTTTGACATGATTACCACGGCGGCCTGGGCAGCCAATCCAGATTCGGACATTGAAATAGCTACAGTGGATGTGGCTAACAGAACCACCACTTTGGCCTTCAAATCCGATCTGGACGACGACGGCAACACCGACGCGGTGCGATACGTTTACTATCACAGTGACCACATCACAGCCAGCCGCCAGAACACCCTTTACCGCGAAACCTTGACCTGGAGCGGTGGCACCTGGGCAGATCCCAGCGGAGTGGGTGAACAGCTTTTCCTTGAAAACATTCAGAGTCTGACCCTCACCTATCAAATGGCTGACGGTACCACCAACACCGCCCCAGCCAACCTTGAGGATATTCGAGGTGTGGTCATTAACCTAGTGGCGCAGACAGCCCATGCGGTTGAGCCTTACGAGGGGGGCAAGTTCGTTCGAACCCGGCAGCTTATTTCCAATATCCAGATTCGCCATTCGGGTCTTTCCTAGGAGTGGAGGAAGAAAAAGTGGAACATAAACGGATTATCGCAAAGATCAAGAATCTTGGCCTCAAGCGGTTTTTTAGCCGAATGGTCGGTAATGACAGGGGAGTGGTTTTGGTTTTCGCCCTGGTGCTCATGCTGGTTCTAACCATCATCGGAAGTTCCGCCACCATGACCTCCCAGGTTGATCTCAAGATAAGTGGCAACACCAAAGTGATCCGGACCTCCTTTTACGTAGCTGACGGCGGCATCATGATGAGTCCGAAAGTAATCGGCCGAATCATTACTGACCGGGCCCTGCCCTTAGCTCCGGAAACCCCGCTCCTCGCCTATGATGACTATGCCGCGGTTGGCGATGATCCTGTCCTGTTGAAAAAGATCATGGGCTTTGCAATGGACAGCGCTTATCAAAGTGCCGACGACAGTACTACTGATATCTCAATGGCCCAGGGAACACTCGGGAATATGGCTATCGATATTACCCGTACGGCTACTCAGTACCTCTCCGGGGGTGGCGTTGAATTCGCCGCCGGCACCGAAGGAGTTGGCGTGGCTAGTGCCGCCAGCGCTGCCATCATATATAACCTCGCCAGCAGGGGAACGGTAGGTACCTCACCGAAAACCACCGAGTCCGACATAGTTGCACAGTACCGCAAAGTAGCCGGTGTGGCTGGAGGAAGGTAATCATGAAGCATCTGCGAACATACAGCTTCAGCATTCTTTTCATATTGTTATCCTTTTTGGCTGCAACCGGGGCTGAAGCGGCAAACAGTATGGCTCCCTACCTGTCAACTCCCATCTTCATGTCCAATGCGGTCCCCCCCAATGTCTTGATTATCTTCGACAATTCGGGGAGCATGAACCAAATGGCCTATTGGGAAGAGACGGTTGAACACAGTGAAGGTGACCCGTGGTGGGATGTTGATGTCGTACCTACCACCCCATACGATCCGGCTCGGAACTACTACGGCTACTTTGTGGCCGGCACGCCGGCCAATCGGGTCATGTACTCCTACACCAGTAACAAATTCGACCGGGACCCCAGCGGCGAGTGGGAGGGGAACTTTCTGAATTGGCTCACCATGCGCCGCGCTGATGTGGCCCGCAAGGTTCTGGTTGGCGGCCTGGCCACCTCGCGAACCGGCGGCGGCAACACTACCCTCATTGGCGAGGACCCGGTCCAGTCGGGACGGAGTTTCAAGTGTAAGCTGGGCTTTATGACCATGCTTTCATACACGCCTTTTAATGACTTCAACGACCGCTATGTAGGCGTTGATAACGGCTATCTCTACGTCAGTAAAGACCTGAATACCAGTCCCTTCGACAAATTCGACTACAAGTACACCGTCAAGGTTCAGCGGGATTCCACCTACCCTGATGAAGCTTTTGATTTCCACAACGGCAACATTGCCGGCGTCATGCAAAAGGTGGGTGACAAGGCTTATTGGGGGCTGGAATTCTTCCGCAGCGGCACTGGCAATGGCGAAAACGGTGGCTACATAAAAAATCGAGTCGGCCACCCAACCATCACCAGTCTCTATACCAACATCGAAAACGAGCCCATGCAGAACTGGACGCCTCTCGCCGAAAGTCTCTACGTGGCCATGCAATACTTCAAACAAGAGCCCATAGATGCCAGTTTGGCTTCCTTGTACAACCCTGGTTATCAGATCAACAGCACCTGGGACCCCTATGATCAAGACGGAGATTCAACTCATTGCGCCAAGAGCTTTGTGTTGATTTTTACCGATGGCACCCCCACCAAGGATATGATGGTTCCAGACCCACTGAAAACATACGACGGCGATACCCACGATCCCAACGCTCAGACTCCGAGCTACGTCGACGATGGCAGCGACTATCTGGACGACATCGCCCTGTATGCCAGGACCAATGATCTGAGAATTGATCTTGACGGCGACCAGAACCTGGAGGTCTTTGTGGTCTATGCCTTTGGAGAAGATCCCGCTGCTCGACGGTTGTTGAAAGACACCTCCAGAAATGGTGGTTTCATTGAAAAAAATAACAACGGCCGCCCAGATCCGGCCACCGGCGCTGTGGTGGACGATGTGGACTACACCACCCCACCAGGCGACAACAGTTGGTCTGAGTGGTGGGAAGACAAACGGACAAGTTCCAGTGGAAATGCACTACCTGACACTTACTTCGAGGCCCAAGACGGCTGGCAGCTGGAACTGGAGCTCATTAACGCCATCACCAAGATCCTGGAGCGGGCCAACTCAGGTACTGCAGTCTCGGTGCTGGCCACCTCAGGCGAGGGCGAAGGCGCCCTCTACCAGGCCTATTTCAAGCCGAAATTTTCCACAGCCACCGAGGAAGTTCACTGGACCGGATACTTGCAGGGACTCTGGACTGACGCCCTTGGCAACCTGCGGGAACATTGGACCGCTGCCGGAAATCCCACCCCGGACGGCACACTTGACCTGGGGGTGGATCCCATAGTGACCTTCTTCTACGACGAAAACAGTGGTGAAACAACCTTTCAGCGACGTGCGGTGTCACTTGCAGATATCTACGGCAGCTCGTCTTCCCCTACCACGCACCCTCTCACCGAACTCAGCCCTCTGTGGGAGGCAGGTAGTGCTCTGGCCAGTCGTGATCTCAGCACCAAGCCCCGGAACATCTATACTTTTGTGGATAGCAACGATTCGGGGAATGTGGATGGTAATTGGCAAGTTGATTACAGCACCAATGGCGAGTTTATTTCGTTTAGCACATCCAACCAAGACATCTTGGCAGCTCATCTGGATCTGGCCAATGATCCTGCCACCGCAGAGGAAGATTTCTCTTACCTGGGTGCCACGAAGGGGGATCGGGTTGCCAACCTGATTAACTACCATCGCGGCATTGATTCTGGTTTTGTCACTACCACAAACTTAAGAAACCGCACGGTGGACTCCAAAATTTGGAGGCTGGGAGATATCGTCCACTCCACTCCCACTCCAATAGGCCGCCCGGTGGATAATTATGATCTCATCTACAGGGACGACACCTATGCGGATTTCTACCGACTCCACAAGAACAGAGAAACCGTGGTCTACACCGGCGCCAACGACGGCATGCTCCATGCCTTCCTGGCTGGGAAATTCAGTCCGGGCGCCCCGGTGACAGGTGACGGTGCCAGTTTCACCGTGGATCCGCTCAAGTATGGGACCCTGGGCCCGGGCGATGAAATCTGGGCTTATATCCCCCAGAGCCTGCTGCCCCATCTCAAGTGGCTGGCGGACCCCGGTTACATGGAAGGAAACCACGTCTACTATGTGGACCAGAAACCGAGAATCTTTGACGCCAGGATCTATGAGGGCGCCGCTACCGCCGGCCACCCACTCTATGACCTGTGGGATAACATGTCAGGCCCACAAAAGGCCGAGAGAGTTAACGGCTGGTGTACCGTGCTGGTGGGAGCAATGCGTTTTGGCGGCGGCAACATCACCGTAACCGGTGATTTCGACAACAACGGCACCACTGCTGATACCACCAAAACCTTTGCCAGCAGCTATTTCGCCATTGACATTACCGATCCTCTCAAGCCCATTTTGCTGTGGGAGCGAAGCTACAACGGTTTGGGATTTACCACCTCGTTTCCTGCGGTGTTGAAGGTTGAAGACAGAGTCATCAATGCTGGAACCCCTGATACGGTGGACGTCCAGGGGCAACACTGGTTCCTGCTCTTTGGCTCCGGGCCCACTGCTTATGACGGCACCAGCAGTCAAAACTCCAGTATCTTTCTGGTTGATATGGCCACCGGCAATCCAGAGCGAACCTTCACCGAGCTCACTGACTCCAGCGGCAACAACAACGGCACCACTCTTCCCGACGATGGCTTTATGGGCTCTCCGGTAAGTATTGACCTCACTGTGGACTATTCGGTCAACGTCTCTTACCTCGGTGAGGGCCATGAAAGTGGGGGGAGCTATGACGGCGGTCTCTACAGACTGCAGGTCCCAGTTACTGTCGGCACTGCCAATGGCGAGCCGGTTCTGCTCTACGACGTTGATCCGGACACCTGGACCCTAACCCACATGTTCGATGCTGACTACGCCATCACCGCCGCACCTGCTGCCGCAGTGGGCACAGCTGACTCCAACTACAGTCTCTGGCTTTACTTTGGCACCGGCCGTTACCTGGCCAATGCAGATAAGGCCGACACCACTCAGCAGTACCTCTATGGCATAAAAGATCCCTACTACAACTTCAAGCTGAATGCTGGACAACAAACCGCACTGCTCAATGCCGAACCACTAACCAAGGATGCGCTTTTTGATACCACAGGGGTAACGGTCTATACGGATGGCAGTATTGCAGGAACAGGCGAGGCCGCCACGTTCGGTGATCTCAAGATCAGGCAGGGCGACAATCTAACGTATGAGGTTGGCTGGTACAAGGAGTTGGACAATGGCGAGCGCATCGTTAGCAAGCCTTCGGTTCTAGGCGGCATCCTGTTGGCACCTTCTTTCGTGCCCAATAATGATATCTGCGGTTTCGGCGGCGACAGCTACCTGCATGCACTCTATTTTGAAACCGGCACCGCTTATGTCAAGAGCGTGGTCGGAACTGAGACAGAAGGAACCAAAGAAAAGGTGCTGGACAGGGTCGGCCTGGGCGTGGGTATTTCCTCCAGCCTCGGTATCCACGTGGGGCGGGAGCACGGCGCCAGAGGCTTTATCCAGCAAAGTACCGGGACCATTAACCAGATTGACCTGGCGCCAGCATTGAGTATCAAGAGCGGCTTTGTCAACTGGCGTGAAGTGAGATAGGAGGGGGATTATGCTATTGCGAAAGCTCTGCGCTGTTATCACTCTGAGCTTACTGTTTATCGTAGGCCAAGCTGAAATCGTAGTGGCCGGCCAACCTCCAGCCGGGAAGCAAGGACCAGAGGTTGTCACCGAGACCCTTCGAGTAATGGGCAAGGGCGTTGACCATATAGTCATTGGAGAACAACCCCTGTATGTGGTGCCGGAGATTACGAAAATCACCAGCTCTTACGGCACGGCCATCAGTTTGAAGAGCTTGCGCACTCCCTGCCTAGCCGAGGTCACCTATACCAGGTGGATGAAGGGGGTGGATAAGCTTCCGGTTGTCCTGTACTTAAAAGTAAAAAAAGTGTATCGGGGAGCCAGCAGTGACAATTCTCAGGAATAGGAGGTGATACCGCATTCAATAAAACCGGCAAGGACAGCCTCAAGGAAT
>PPDG01000275.1 GCA_002899795.1 Desulfobacteraceae bacterium
CGGATATGACCGTCCTTCCGGGCGTCCTCGGGTGTCGGACCCTGCGACGTACTGTTTAAGTACGCCTCGGATCCAACCCCCTGCGGTTGCCAGGTGGTACACCCATCTCCACGGTCTCACGACGGCAATTCATGAAACATCCGGGTTAATCGTAATGTAAGGTGAAAACTTTTCTTGAGAGATATGAGGAAATATCATGGAGCTGGAGATAAAGCTTTTTGCTAGTTTGCGGAAATTCAACCAAGAGCTGGAGAGAATAGAGGTGGACGACGGCATAACCATACTTGAACTTTTTAACAAAGCTGGCATTCCACCCTCAGAAGTAGCCATAGTTCTTGTGAACGGCCGACATGCCACGTTAGACCAACCTTTACATGACGGTGAAACCGTGGCTGCATTCCCACCAATCGCGGGAGGATGACTTGCCTAAGATAATTAAGAATGAGGAACACTTAAGCCAAATTTTGGAACAGCTGATAGAAACCACTGGAGAAGTGGAGATAGCTATAGAGACGCTGGCGGTCGACCATGGTATCCCCAAGAGAGTGGCAGAGGCACTCGCATGTGGTCTGAATATTTTTCCCAAGCGGTACAAGGCAAACGCGGGCACTTTGGGTTCTAAGGGGCAGAAAAGACTTTTACAATCTAAAGTTTTGGTTGCTGGCTTGGGTGGACTTGGTGGCCATGTTGTCGAGCAACTTGTCCGTTGTGGCGTCGGCGAACTGGTTGGAGTTGACGCAGATAATTTCGATGAGACCAATCTTAACCGCCAGCTCTATTCCGACATCAACTCGATTGGCCTCAGCAAGACAGAAGCTGCCAGAAATAGGGTTGCCAAGATAAATGACGCAGTGGAATTCTACCCTTTCACTCGTAAATTGGAAGATCTGGAGGGCAATACCTATGATGGCGTGGACCTGATCTTCGACTGCCTCGACACCATCCCTTCTAGGCTCCATCTCCAGGAAATGGGAGAGCGTTATAGCATACCTCTTGTCCACGGCGCTATTGGGGGTTGGTTCGGACAAGTGGCCGTTGTCTGGCCGGGAAGCAAGCTGTTGAGCAACATCTACGGAACGAAACGCGAGGGAATCGAGAAGACTCTTGGAAACCCGCCCTTTACTCCCGCGCTTATCGCGACTTTGATGGTGAGCGAGGGAATCAAGCTCCTGCTGGGGAAAAAGAAAAGAGAGAATACAGTCTTCTTTGCTGATCTCCTGAGCAATCAGTGGCAAAATATTACTCTCTAAAGGAGGACTTTTTGGATTTACATTGTTCTCATTGAAATGTAGTATACGTATCCGAGCGTTTTTCAATACCAGACCGCATTTTGAAGATCATCATTAAGATTTGTCACCTCTTTCAGCAAGGCACGAAACAACTCATCAGAGGACATGGTTATGGAAGAAGGGCGAAAGAGGAGAAAGTGCCCGCGAATTCCGGTCTATCTGGACGTGCGGGTTGATCAGCAAGACGGAATCGTGGTGAAAGGAAAGGTGATAAATTTAAGCACGGAAGGCATTTGTATCAAAACAGACGACCCTGTGTTCGCCAAGGAAGAAATTACGGTTGAATTCTTACTGCCGGACACCCTCACTTCTGTCCGTCTCGGTGGACAGGTGGTATGGTATCGCTATGATACCAAGACAGTGGAAAAGAAGGAACAGGTTCATTTTTCTGGTGTCCAATTCCTGGATCTTGTAGAAAGCCATCGGAGTCTTATTCGCTATTTTACCCTGAAGATGCTTCACGATGTGGAGCTGGTGCGTGAGCAAGGAATAGAGCGAGTGCTCAGTGACGTTCTCAATCTGCCTCCCAAAGAGAGAAAGACCGCCCTCAACATCCTCACCCACAAGGGATTCATCACCGAGGAACAGAGAGAAGAGATTGATCATGGCGATTAATATCTCCTCTTTATCTGTCCTGAACTCGTCGTAGGTGCTCGGGATTGCCCGGGCGAGCCACGAAGCCCTCAGTACCGAACCATAGCTTTAGCCTTGAGCCACCATGGTTTCAACCTCTTCCATCAACTGGGTCATCACCTCACTGGCCTTGCCCTGTAGAAAGATGTCCGTCAAGTAATTGGTGAGAACAGTGGGTTCCACATTAATTTCAATAACAGTTGCACCTGCCATTTTAGCCGTTTGGGGGATGGTATTTGCCGGAGCCACCTCGCCTGAAGTACCCAAGACCAAAAGCACACCACAGTTAGAGGCCAAGTCATAGGACTCCTGTAAGGCTTTGCGAGGAATGGGCTCTCCAAAGAAAACCACATTAGGCTTGAGTATTTTGCCGCAGTCGCATTTTGGGGGTCTCTGCCCTTCTATCTCATTGGCGTTGTATCGCTGATTACACCCGAGGCAAAAAAGAGTTTTGGCGTTTCCGTGGTATTCAATGACACGTGAGGCGCCACCTTCTTGGTGTAGGTTGTCTATATTTTGCGTGATGATGGCTTGCAGCAGTCCCATCTCTTGGAGTCTGGCCAAACCAGTGTGGGCAGGGTTGGGACGAGCCTGGTCGAGCAGAACAGAAACTTCCTCGAGCATCTGCCAGACTTTTTTCGGATCTGCCTGAAACGCTTCAATAGTGGCGTACTCTATGGGGTCAAAACGCTCCCAGAGGCCACCGCGGCTACGAAAATCTGGAATTCCCGATTCAACTGAAATTCCTGCCCCGGTGAGAGCCAAAGTTCTTTTGGATTGACAGATAACCTGTGCTGCCCTTGTTATTCTTTCTTGCATTTCGATCCTCTAATTCCTGGGAGTTTGGATGTGGTGCTCGGGTCAATAGGTAATGTGTACTATGAGGAACAGTAAATATCTAGCGTTAGTTCCACGAGTGGTTTCGCGGGAGATCTTTTGCTTGCGAAATGTTTTCAGCTCCGGTAGGTTACCATGGATTGAGACAGAGAGGAGTTAGTAGCCGGTGGCCAGCAGGCGTAAGGCCCAAGGCTTGATGCATAAAGTTCAAAGGTTTCATTGTTCCCGCCTTCGCCTCAAGGGCTTCGGCGCGGCAAGCAGTGTTCCCCGCTGCCGCTTCGCTTCAGACGGGATCTTCGACAGGTTTCAGCTTTTATGTTTTTTTCCTGACACCTGACACCTGACACCTGACACCTGGACCCTGAGACTTTGTGCTTGGAATTTGGGATTTCATATTAGAAAGGTGGTGGAAGTTTGCGCACATTGCTAGAAAACTGCTTGGTGTCGGCTCTGATAGCGGCCAAGAAGGCTGGAGAAGCGATACTTGAGGTCTATCATGGCGAAATTGACGTCTCATACAAAGAAGATGATTCACCCCTGACTCTCGCTGACAAAAGTGCTCACAGTGCTATCGCAAGCCATCTATCGTCGGACTCCACAAGTAGCATTCCCGTCCTCAGTGAAGAGGGGAAACATACTCCATACGAAGAGAGAAAGGGGTGGGAATATTATTGGCTCGTGGATCCTCTGGACGGGACCAAAGAATTTGTAAAACGGTCAGACGAGTTTACCGTGAATATAGCGTTAATTAAGAAAAACAGACCGGTGTTGGGCGTTGTTTCCCTACCAGCTATAGGCTGTTTGTACTTCGCCGCTGAGGGAATTGGTTCTTACAAGTTGGAGGATTTGGGGGCAATCGGGCAACTTGTGGCTGGTGCGGGGGAGTTCTCTGATAAAAACAAACCACTAAAGTCTTTGATTGAGGTTGCCATTAGACTGCCTGTACAGCAGTCTTTCAAGAAGTCTCCGGATCAATTGAATTTAGTTGGGAGTCGTTCGCATGGCACAGAAGCGCTTTCCGACTTCGTTGAGAAAATGAAGCAGCAGTATAAAAAGGTGGATTTTGTTCCTGCCGGCAGTGCCCTTAAACTTTGCCTTGTGGCTGAAGGCAGTGCTGACTTATACCCTAGATTCGGCCCCACCATGGAGTGGGACACTGCGGCCGGCCATTGCGTGGTGGAACAAAGCGGCGGAAAAGTGGTGGACATGGAAAAAAAGGCCCCACTTGACTATAACAAGAGGGATCTGCATAATCCTTACTTTGTCTGTATTGCAGAACACTTCAGAGAAGTAAGCTTGCCGCTTTAGCCCGTTTGACCTTGATCAGCAGATGATTTTGAGGAGTTAGTACATTGGTGCGCCCGAGGATGAAATTGTTTTTCGCCATGGCCTTGGTGGCGTTTGTAGCTGTGAACTGCGCCAGCAGCAGCAAGGATAAACAGGATGGATCGAAGAAGAGAGCCTCTTATATACCGGAGGAGATCTCTGCCAATTTGCTCCCTACTATGGCTGTTGGAGTGGATGAGTGTTACGTCTTTGTGAGACCGGACGGGGATGCACCCTTTTTTGGCCCTCTGAGGAAAGGGGAGCAGATCAAGAAAATAGATGCTGGAAAATCCTGGATTCTGGTCTGGACCCCAAGACTCCGAATCTCCGGCTGGGTCAGGAAACACCAGGTATACCTCATCCATAAGGAGATTTCACACAAGGAGACCATTCCCACCAAATACCTTACCATCCTGCACATCCTAAAAAAGAGGGTGAATATTAGGAAAACGGCTTCAACACGGGCTCGGATTGTTTATAAAGCCAACCAGCGGCAGGAATATCTGTTATTGGACGAAAAGAGGGGCTGGTACCAGATGTGGGTACCTCAGGTGAAGAAAAGGGGTTGGGTTGCGGGGAAGTTGGTTGTCAAACAGCACAGAAAGTGAGGCCTCATACAGGATTTATTAGGTTATTAGTTTTGCCGCTGCTTTTGTGGTTCGCTGGACTATTTCTGTAGCGGTTGCTTCGTCCCTTTTCACCATACCTTCTCCAGCCTTGATCTCAATACGGGTCAATTTAGAAGTGATTTTTTTCAGTTTTATCACAACTTCCAAATCGTCCGCCGTGGCGAAAATTTTCTCCCCATTCTCGATTTTTTTGACCTTCTCCACATCGATAACCATCTTGCATAGAGTTACCAGAAGGGCTTTTTTCACCCGGTCGTAGTCATAGGAGACCGTTTTAGAAACTGGGGTCGATGTGAAGTACTCAGCGCCACCGGCAACGCCTGACCCTAAAGTGCCGAGAGCGCCCACTGCCACAGCACAGCCACTGAGCGCAAACAGAAGAAAAAACCCCATCATGAGGGGCCGGATTGAGCTTTTCCTGTAAATTTTCATGGGCACCGTTTCGTTGAGCACAAAAGATGTGTGATTGCGTCTCCGAAACTGAATAGAGCAAGCAGTGTGCCAAACGTTACTGGAACAATTAATTCTTAAAAATCAGCCTCTTATATAAATGGACACTCTCTGCCTCTCAACAGGTACAGTCGGATTGAGGCCAAGAGTGCCCATTTGTGTCACTCAGGTTTGAAGCAGAACTCGCTCTCCCAATAAATATCCGGGCTAGGGAGTCGACTCAACCTTCGAATATGTTTTCCAGCCGTTCCAGATCATTGACGATTCGCCAGTTGCCGCCACCTGCCTCAACACGCGCTCTCCAGTCTTCAACCCGCTTGTAGTATTCCCGAGGATCAACGTTGTCGCTACGCAGCTTCGTGACGTTTAAGGCAACCACATTGCAACCATCCACCTGGATGGGAAAATTGCGGATGTGCCCTTTGACCAACTCTTCTTTAAGATCTGAGAATATGAGGATGTACTTCTGTCCCGCTCCGGCCTCGTTTAAAAACTCCACTGATTGCAAGACTCCGCCGGTAATGTCCGTGTAGGCACTGCCTTTTGCAGTCTGTACGAAGTTGTCGATTTGCTGTTTGAACAGACGTTTCTGTTGGTTTGCCACCGATGGGCGTTTGTCAAAGGTCATTTTGGCCACAATGTCCTTTTCACTGAAGCTTCCACTGTCAATGCGTGCCACCGCCATACTGTCTCCGGGTTGTAAAGTACCAAGGAGGTAGTTGATGATCGCTTCAGCTCGCTTCAACTCCTTCGTATAGGTGCCCGAGGTGTCCAGAAGCATGTACACCCCCCTGGAATGACTGGTGGTATCAGGGCAGCCCCACAGAAATGGTAAAAGAACCAGTATTAGGGCTAGATACTTTTTCATCACTACACCTCCTCCTCTATTATAATCTCAGTTGGATGTTTCTTGTCCCTGATCAGATTTTCCACCCAGAGCGGCGGAAAAATGAACAGGTCGTAAATATTCACCAGCAACTCGCCACAATAGTGGCTGACGTTTCCCAGCAAGCGAAGGAAAAAGGAGAGCCAGCGCAAGACTGCGACTGCTATAACACCCAATACAGTGCGGGAAGACTGAACAAAAGACTCGAGAGGTATGGCCACAAATGTCAGGGCAAAGGGCAGAACAAAGCCCATTACCATCTGGCCCACAGTTGGAATCCAGCTATTCACAGCAGCACCAGTTGCCTCCACAGCTGCAAGTGATTGTCTCAAAGCCTGCATATCTGCGGCGATTTGATCTCGCATGAACGCCAGTGCGGCCTCGACGCTTGCCAGGACAAATAAGATGCTGAAGGTAATCCAAATCATGCGAGTGCGCATCTTGTCATCCATTTGACCTATAATCGGGAACAACCTGGTAACACGAAGTGATTCCATCAAATAGAGGCCCATGGCAACTTCCACCAGAATAATCACCAGAGCGGCAACATTAGCGGTTTTGAAACCACCGATATAACTTCCGCCTCCAACCATCTCCGACATGGGAAGAGCAATGAGGTTGAAGTTAATTACTGCACCCCCTATGGCGATGAGCAGGACGAAGCCAGAGATAAAAAACTGGGTGAGGGATGAGGCAGTTAACATTCGCGCGGCCTTGTCAGTCTGCTCCCGTATTTCCTCGTATTCAGTCATCCGGTTGTCGATTACCCTGGCGCGCTCGTGTAATCCAGTTATGGTCTTGCCCACTTGTTCAAGGGTTTGAGCCATTCGGCGCCAGTAGGGCATCATTTTCTTGAGCAGGTTGTGACGTTCAGCCACCGCCTTTCGGTGCTCGTCCATAGCGGTTTTGTACTGAGAGACGGTGGTTTTGTGGATTTCATTCAAAATATTGGCAACCGTTCCGTCACCTTGGGAAGGAAGATTTGCCACCGCTTCTACTGCACCTACCCAACTAGGAGGAGGAGGTGTCTCAGAGCTTTCCCTATAGTCCTCATCTATTTTGGTAGTTTGATCAGACAGAGCACGGTGCAGGGTGGGATAGCCACTGAGGTCCCTCTTCACCACCGCATCGACACGGTGAAATTCCCTCTCGATCAAGCGCTCCACCGATTCTATTCCGGCGGAGAGCGTGACCTCTTTGTTGCGCTGCGCCAGTTTTTCCTCAGCAAGCATTACAGATCGCGACATTAAACGGAAGCCATTGTGGATAACTCGGGCCAAGGAGTGGATTGCTTTGTGGGCAGGGGTGCGCGCCAGGTAAAGCAAAACAACCATGACCACAATCCAAATGAGCATGGATAGGACTGGGGATCCCGGCCAAATTAGGAGAAGTTTTGTGAAGGACATGGGAACCTCCTCTTATTTCACTGCGTTGGATTGGGGGCTAATGATGTATTGTGTGTTTTTTTGTACGTCCGCATACACAATTTATCCTTATACCTTTTATGGAAAATGAGGCTCGTCCAGCCCTGCTCTCCACCGGGACGGGAACCTCCGGCTCTACTGTTCTGTACAGGTCCTTATTGTGTGGAGTTACTCCACATCACAAGCCCAGTGATTATTCATCGTATAGTGCAGGTAACAGCAAAATCCATACCAATAGTGGTTCATTGAAACACGATAAGATCTAAAACCTCTCCGCTCTTCTGCAAACTCCGAGCCCTGTTACCTTGGAGTAATGGAGTATTGGGGTTTTGGAGTGATGCTTTCATACCTCTGATTGCCGTCTGGGTAGTGTGGGTTAAAATAATGAATCACCCCCTGGGCTAAACAAAGTAAAATGTGCCATTGAAATCTGCTAGTGAACTGTCTTATAAGGGATAACGAGTCTTCGAACGAGCTAGTTTCCATCCGGAAACCACTCCATGTCATTCTGAGCCCTTCGACGGGCACAGGACAGGCTCCGCGAAGAATCTCCGCGGATTTAGTAACTATGAGATTCTTCGTC
>PPDG01000616.1 GCA_002899795.1 Desulfobacteraceae bacterium
AGGCAGGCGAAAAAAATACATTGCTCGAAGAAAAAGAACAGTCTTTACCTTATAATCAAGCTTGAGATTTTTGTTATTGACCGTTGATACTTCGAGCATTAATATTACCATCCGTCCATCTCGAACGACATACTTTGCAGGCTGCCATTCGGGAACTCAGGGCAATGAATATATATGAAAGTATAGGGCCTGACTGTGCTAGCAAACAACGCCAACCAACCTGTGAAATCATTCAGCAGTTCTCTTTGTGTTCTCCTGCAGCTGCTCTTTTGTGCTGTCATTTTAGCTTTTTTATTTCCCCCTGATACCTCCTCAGCAGGTGGTTCTACCAGCCATTCCGGGAAAACGGGGCTTTCCTCGAGGCCCAGCACCACCGTGGCGAAAAGCACTACCCAACAGAGTCTCGTCATTTCGGCCGACTTAGATGAATTCTCGCAGAATCCTAAGCTCCTGGACCGCATCCTGAGGGGGCCCCATGGCTACTTTCGTTTCATCAACGAAATATTTGCCGAAGAAGTGTGTGTGCGCTTTCGCGACGACCTGGGTTGGATTCCAAACGGGAACCTCCACGGCGACGCGCACTTGGAGAATTACGCCATCACTGAACAAGGACGCGGTCTCACCGACTTCGATGATGCGACAATAGGACCCGTGGTACTTGATCTCGTGCGGTTTGGAGTGTCAATACATTTGGCCTGCCGAGCCAATGGCTGGGAAGAGAAAGCTGAGCCGATAGTTCATAGCTTTTTCTCCGGCTATCGAGCCGCCCTGGAGGACCCTGGGCTCACCATTCCTCCTCCCGAGCTGGTCGCCCGGATCCGGGCCCGCTTTACCAATGACCGCGCGCATACCCTGGCAGCACGGGAAATTCTCATGAAACCCCTGGGGGTAAGCCGCGAGAATTTCACCCGGGAAATAGGGCAATTCCTCGACCAGATGGCCGAGCAGTATCCGGAGCTTCCACCGGGCTTCTTCGAAATCCAAAACGCCGGTCGCTTGAAAATCGGTATTGGCAGCGCTCTGGACGAAAAATATTTGTTTATGATCGAAGGACCCACCAAGGCCCGTGAGGACAACATAATCCTGGAGATGAAGGAGGTGCGTGATCTTCATGAGATCTCCTGCATCCTGTTAAAAGAGGCAAGCCCCGAGCGCCCTATTCTCATGCAGACTCGCCTCGCCTACCAACCATACCGCTACGCGGGTTTCGTCATCTTCGCTCTGAGCAAAGGAGATGAGAAAGACAAGAAGTTCTGGGTTCATGAGTGGGCCGACCAATACCATGAACTCTCCAACCGCACCTCTTTCCAGACACCCGCGGATCTTCACGACATTGCCTACGACGCGGGCGTTCAACTCGGTCTTGGTCATCCAAAGAGTATCGCCGATTCCTACAGTAATCACCTGCGCGGCAGACTGCTGATCACTATGGCAGAGTTACAGGAAAAACTTGATCGGACCATTTCCGACCTCACCGAGCAAACTATCGCGGCCTGGCAGCAGTTCCGGGTTGAGGCAAGCAAACGAAAAACCAGGCCAAATGGCAAAGAGTAAGTTTTCTTTCATTATTTTTGCCTTGTGCCCTGTACCTTGAGCCGTTCCCTTCGTTGTGCCACCAAAGAGCAAAGCTCTTGGCCCTCTTTTTGCAGGGATATAGAGGGTGATCACCTTTGTAGTGGCAAGGCTAGGCGTACAGCAGGAGGGGCACTATGGCGGAAAAGATTCTCGTGGTGGATGATGAACGAGATGTGAGGGGACTCCTGAGCGACTTTCTTACGGAAGAAGGCTACAGGGTCATTTTAGCAAAGAACGGCGCGGAAGCCATAGGCTTGGCGGAGATAGAGAATCCAGAGGTGATTCTTTTAGACATAAATATGCCAGGCATCGATGGCATAGAAGTGTGCAAGAAATTAAAAGCACAGGAAAAAACTCAATTCATTCCAATCATAATAATAACTGCGAACGAAGACAGTGGTTTTATAGCGTATTTAGAGGGGGCTGATGATTTTGTAGGCAAACCTTTCAATCTTGTAGAACTCACTTTTCGAGTAAGATCGATGCTCCGCATCAGGAGACTAAACACTGAACTTCTGCTTGCCAAAGGTTACATACGGCAACTGGAGAAAGAACTTTTTAAGCTGCAAAGGCCAGATCTCTATATTGAACGTTAGGTCTAACCCTTACTGCCCGGTCAGCAAAAAACTCACCACATCGGCTAGACTCTCGCGCTTGGCTTGTTCCAAGGAATGATGTTTGGGGTGCTCTTGGTAGTACCTATCAATGCTCTGAATACAATTGAACGTTGCTTCTGCACGACGGTTGTTGTTCGCCCAATTGTGTTCACCTGCATATTGCTTCAGAGCATCGATACATATGAGCCTTTTTGTAGACATGTCAGCATTTAACCATTGGTAGCCATTTTGAGGATATTCGGCATAAATCTTAGGCTTTACAAAAAACACTGCAGCGATCAGAGTCATCAATAGCATCAGACGAAATTGTTTTCTGCTCATCTCTCCCCCCCACTTCCAATCACCGAGAAATAATGATTCTTGATGATCTTACCATGAAATTCTCATCAATATCTACTTTTCGCCCCTTTTTCGGTTAGCCTTACTTCTGAAGAATTGGATATTTCTGCTATTGACAATTCTCCCTGGAAGCTTACTTTTTACCTAATTAAAATGTATAGTTATTCAAAACCAAAAAGGAAAAGTGGGGTCGATGCGTAGAAAAGCATGCATGCTCTTGTTAAGTATCTTGATTATCTCGGCACTCATTTTCACTGGATGTGCAGCAACATATCATCCAGGATCTATCCATGACGTTGCCTTTCGAGAACGCGCTCAGTCGAAACATGATGAAGATGTCCGGGTCACGGTTGCCGTGCTCAGTGCGGAAGAGAGCAAAGAACTCTTTGGGGTCGACCTGGCCCGAAAAAGAATCCAGCCGGTCTGGGTAAGAGTTGAGAATCATGATACTGCCGCATATTGGTGCTCTTCTATAGGCCTTGATTCGGATTATTTTTCACCATTGGAAACTGCCTATTCATACCATTCCGGTTACTCGAAAGCCACTAAGGAGGACATAGACGACTACTTCCAGCATATGAAATTCAAGAATCCCGTAGTCCCGAACGCCGCTGTATCCGGTTTTATCTTTACCAACCTTGACAGGGGAATGAAGGTGGTAGACATTGATTTAATCAGTTATGAAAAAGCTAAGTTTTTCACATTCGTTGTTCCTGTCCCTGGAATTAAGGCTGATTATCATGAGGTTGATTTCGATAAACTCTATTCTGAAAAAGAGATTGTTAATTATGACGAAGATGGGTTGAGAAAAGCACTTGAAGAATTGCCCTGTTGTACAACCAACGAAGATGGAACGCAAAAAGGTGATCCACTGAACCTCGTTTTAATTGGAAGTCACGAAGATATTACAGCAGCATTCGTTCGAAGAGGATGGCTCCCAGCCGAACAAACATACGGAAAAGCGGTAGTGAAGACGATAAAATCTTTTCTGTTCGGTTCAAGATACCGATACTCACCCGTCAGTCCTCTCTATCTCTATAAACGACAACAGGATTTTGCCGGGCAAAAGCCTCGCCACACTGTCCATCAGCGCAACCATCTTCGGGCCTGGTTAAGTCCAATGCGCTTTGAAGGAAAGCAAGTCTGGATAGGTCAAATCAGCCGGGATATCGGGGTGCGGTTCACTACGAAAACCTGGCCGCCAGTGACCCATAAGATTGACCCAGATATTGACGAAGCCCTGTTTGCCCTTCTTGAGGATCTCGTCTATTCTCAGCAGGTCGCGAAACAAGGATGGGTTAAAGGTGTTGGAGCGTCGACCCGCTGGAATCCCAGGAAAAATCTTACAGGAGACCCTTACTTTACTGCTGGTTTCCGTGCTGTTTTAATGTTTGTTCATAGACCGCACTCGTTACAGGAGCTTCAAAGGCTGGATTGGGATGAGGGTCCCATATCTTACAGGATAGAGCGACTTGAGACTAACCGGCAACAAGATTTCGACTAACAACAATAATGTTGTGCCTGAGGCCAGATTCCAGGATAAGTTTCTCCTAAACTTCTACTTTACTCCCCCAGTTAATTGTTGCATTCTGTCCAGATACAGCCCCCGCGAGTACCAGACTTTGTATGACACCAGATCAGTTCAAACCTTTCAATAGCTCCTATTGAGGGAAGCTACCCAGGGTGCCTTAAAATCTTAGATGTGATGATCATTGCTGCATAATCCCAGTGAAAGGTGAAGTTTAGATGAAGGGATTTAAACGTATGCTTTCTTCCTTTTTAGTATGAATTTTTCATCAAGATCTACACTTCACCCATCTTGTCGGTTAGACTTATTCTTAAAGAATTTGACACATCGGGTATTGACAATTTTTCCTTAAAACTTACCTTTCACCTAGGGCTCATCAATAACTCTGACATTGCATTTCAATAAATCGAGTGGAACGATCTTTTCGTTCTCGAAAGGTTCATCTTCAAATACATACAGTTAACCACAATCAAAAGGGGAATAGAGCATTTGCAGGTCAGGTGAGGTGTTCTGACTATGAAGGGTAGACCTGCACAATTACTGAGGGAGTGTTTGCTCAGTTTCCCAAACTAACAGGGAGGTTCGATCATGAGGAGAAGCAAGATTAAACTTGTAGGGCTGGTGATGATTCTTGGCTTGATCATTCCAGGTCTGATTGCGACCAGTGTTTTAGCCCAAAGACCTATTGTGAAAGAAGTAGCTGTGGAAAGGGTTCGGGTAGTAGAGGAGGTTGTCAAAGTAGCGGATAATTTCATCGTTTTATTCGATGCTTCAGGTTCCATGCAGGATCAGTACGGATATACCGGACAGAAGAAGATTGAGCTGGCGAAGCAAATTTACGAGGCGCGGACCGCTCGACTCCCGGATCTGGATTGGAATGCCGGTTTGTATCTCTACACCCCGTGGAAAAGCTTCTACGAAATGCAGCCTTTTAACAAAGAGGCATATACTGATGCCCTTGACCAACTGGCGGCTTATCAGCCTTCAGTTAGTTACAAAAATCAGCCGACACCATTAGGAAATGCGATCAAGAACCTTGATCCCATTCTTGCCAAGCTGTCCGGTGAAACGGTTGTGTTTATTTTTTCAGACGGCCAATTTACCCTGAGTCAGCCAAAGATATACCCTGTGGCGGCAGCCAGGGAACTAGCCTCCAAATACGACGTCTGTTTTTATATCATCAGTTCAGCACAGACTCCAAAAAGCGAAAAACTTGTCAATGATATCGCTGCGGTGAACACATGCTCACGAGTCTTTTCTTTTGATGCAGTGCTCAGCAGGCCGGAATATACGACTTCAGCTCTTTATATGGTCAGAGATAGGGCCATTGTTGAGACCGAGCTTATTAGCGTAGTGGTGGGCATCGAACTCGATAACCTCCTGTTTGATTTTGGCAGCGCTGATATCCGTCCAGAGTATCACGACGAATTAAGTGCCCTGGCAAAGTTTTTGGAGAAAAAGCCTGAAGCATACGTTGTCATCGAAGGTTTCGCTGACAGCACAGGTGATCCGGAATACAATCTATACCTGTCACAACGAAGGGCTGAAAGCGTTAAGAATTTCTTGATGCAGACAGAGATTTTCTCAGCAGGAGAGGCAAATATCAGTGCTGTTGCTGAGAAACGGCTCGTGACGCTGTGGTATGGCAAGGACCTTCCTGTGGCCAGTAATGACACAGCAGAGGGACGCCAACTGAATCGACGTGTTCGGCTAACGGTAGGGAGCATAGATTAACGAGGATTCGAGCGGAAGCTCACGTACGTGACACAAGTAGTCTAACCTGAAAACAAGGGCGGGGTCAGAGATGGCTCCGCTTTTTTTTATGCAACATCAAAAACCTAGTCCTTCCCCGCGTAGCGGGATCTTCGAAGGGCCAGGGTATGTATGTATTTATGATTGCAGATTGCAGATTGAGGCGTATGCATTGCTTACGGGGAGCTATTGAGCTTTTAAATCTGAAATCTGCATTCTAAAATCTAAAATCGCCGGGCTCCATCACTCCAGCAGACTGCCGCAAGGGGGAAAGACCATTGAAGCCCCCTCAGGGGGCAGCCCAAAGCCGGGTCCTTCCCCGAATGGCGGGATCTTCGATGGGCCCGGATTCTTTACTTCCTCCTGATCCAGTTTGCGATCTTTTCGGTATCTGAAAGGTCAGCGATTACAAGCTCAGCTTCAGTCTTCTCCAACTCCTTCAGTGGGTAGGTGCCAGTAGCCACGGCGATTGAAGATGCTCCATGAACGTGGGCGCACTCAACATCCTTTGGGGTATCCCCAATAACGACACAATGCTCATGGCTCACCGACACGGATCCTAGCTCCTGGAGTCTTTGCACCGCAATGGGCAAGAGCAGATTTCTGTCCTCACTATCACTACCAAAGGCACCCACCGGGAAATACCGGTTCAGTCCAAAGGGCTTGAGCTTGAGTCTTGCACCAGTCTCGGCGTTTCCAGTAAGAAGACCGAGGTAGATACCTTCCAAATCCTGGAGAGCGTTCAAAAGTTCTTTCACCCCGATCTTTACATGCCCTCTGCCCGTTGAAACTTCAGCTCGAAGATGAACCAGGTAGCGATCCAAAAGTGAGTTCATGAGGTCATCCCGACCTGCCAAACCTAATGTCCCAAGGCCTTCTCGAATTATCTGCAGGTCGGTTTTCCCCGCGAAGTCGATGTCCCGGAATCCATCTGTGACCTGGAGGAGTTCTTCCATGGCCCGGTTTAACGACCGACTACCTGCCCCGTCCAGGCTTACCAGAGTACCATCGATGTCGAAGAGAATGAATTTAGTCATCAATTCACCGTGGGGAATAGCTCACACGTCCTTTTGAAAGAAGTCGGCGACCCCAGTGCACTCCGGCTCAAGGCATAGGGCGTAAGGCTCAAGGAAACAAGAAGCTTACCTTGCGCCCTGCGCCTTGTGCCCTGCGCCTTTTGTTTATTTCAATCCTAGCCAGACATAGTCGGCTTCAGCCATGGAGATGTTTCCGCGTTCGACTCTGCCAGGGATTTCAGGAAGAATTACTCGAAATGGCAATGTGGATCTACTCTTAATCTGTGCTGGTATGCCCAGTTTCCACGAATGGCCCTTGCCGGCTATCACTACCACCGTGGCTTTCGGGTCTTTCTCGAGGAAGCGCAGAAGGGTCCAGGCCATGGCGGTATCCCAGACCAATTGGGCCTCACAAAAATTGGTGAATTCCATACCACCGTGCCCGTGCATACCCAGAGAACGTCGGACAAAAGCCATGTATTCGGGGTCCACCCGGCAGGTAACCATTGGCAAATCGCCACGTTGCTTCGGTGAAAGAGAAGCAAAGCCCTCACGGGCCACCTGTTTTGTTATCTCGGGAGGTACGTTCAGGCCGATCATAGGAATGTTATGATCTTGAGCGAACAGGAAGATGTCCCGGTAGAGGGGCCAGGGGTAATTCCAATTCTTATAATAAATCTTTTGAAATTCCTTTTCACTCAACTCCCCTTCGAGCCAACGATCCAGATCTGTCTGACTGTCGCGCCTGAACATCTCCAGGCCGATGGCCACGGGAGCACCGGCCTTTTTTAAGGCACGGATCGTTTCCAGTTGCATATGGTGATGGCTCTGGTAGGTGTGAATTTCGCCAACGAATACCAATCGGGAATCAATCAGGTCTTTAGCCAGCTCAGACAAAGAGAGAACCTTGCCGTCAGCTACCCGATGGATTCGTTCAACGGTAGAAGCGTAGCCCCGCATGAAAAAGAAAAGGGCAAGCAGTGATGAAATGATGATCGGGAGACGAAAGCGCTTCATAAATAAACCTCCATCACCCGATCTGGCTGAGAAGCTTTTGAATCTCTTTTCCTTTTTTCAGTTCGGTGACCCATGGCTCAGGAAGGTGTTTCTCGCCCAAATAAGCCCCAAGGATCATACCCACCGCCATCCCTCGGGCGGCGTTGTCACCGCCGGCCATAACTGCCTGAATGA
>PPDG01000161.1 GCA_002899795.1 Desulfobacteraceae bacterium
ACACTCCCCCTGAACAGACCACCCTGTTGAGTCCGTGCAGCTTGCACAGATGCAAGCAGGCATCGGCAAACATTGCAACCATAGTCTGATGAAACTTGCCGCTGACCAGTTCTGGCGCCACTCCTGAAACCACATCATCAAACACCTGGGTGAAGATGCTTGTGGCGCTAAGAAGCATTCTCCCTTCAACCTCTTTGAACTCGTAGTGATATTTGTCCGTAGTGGGCTCCATGCATTGTTCGAGTTCAATGGCCGCCTGACCTTCGTAGGCAATGCGATCTCTCAATCCTACCAGGGCAGCCACAGCATCAAAGAGTCGCCCGCAACTGGAGGTGAGGGGGCTGTTTATTTGACGCTGCATCATCTGCACGAGTACTCCAATCTGGTCCCGATCCCACTTTTGGAGTGGTTGTTGTTCATCCTGAAAAACCTCTTCCCCAAGACCGGCCCACAAATAGGCAACCGCCATCCGCCATGGTTCTTTGATGGCAGCCGCGCCGCCAGGCATTGGTACATAGTCAAAATGGGCTACCCTCTCATAGTTTCGTTCATCCGCTACCAGGATTTCTCCTCCCCAGATGCAGCCATCATCACCATAGCCAGTTCCGTCCAGGGCTAGGCCCAAAACTTTGCCCTCCAATCCGTGCTCTGCCATACAGCTCACTACGTGGGCGTGGTGATGTTGCACTGCCAGAGTGGGCAACTCATCTTGAGCCAGAGCCATTTGGGTTGTCAGGTAGTCTGGGTGGAGGTCATGAACAAGCAAGCGAGGGCTCACCTCTAGAATACGTCGAAGATGCCGGACTGTCAGTTCAAGGAACTCCAAAGTTTCAAGGTTTTCCAGATCACCAAGGTGCTGCCCGACAAATGCCCGATTCTCTTTAGTCAGACAAATGGTGCCTTTCAGTTCCCCTCCCAGGGCCAGGACCTCAGCCACCGGTTTTCTGAGAAAAATCGGTACTGGCACGTACCCTCTGGATCTCCGAATTTGTCTGGGTTTCCCCCCAGCTGGCCTGAGGATTGAATCATCACTGCGCAAGAGAATATCTCTGTCGTGAAAAAGAAAATAGTCGGCTATCTTTCCTAGCCGCTCCACTGACTCGAGGTTATCGATGGCAATGGGCTCCTCGCTGATATTGCCACTGGTCATGACCAGAGCCAGAAATGGATGAGAAAGGAGCAGGTAGTGCAGAGGAGTGTACGGGAGCATCACCCCGAAATAGCGATTCCTTGGAGCCACTTCGGGGGCGATGGTGTTTTCCGGTCGCTTTGGGACAATTACAATTGGGCGTTGGGAGCAAGTGAGTAGTCGTCGTTCTTCATCTCCAACCAGTGCATACCGTTCAATCTGTTCCAAGCTTGACGACATGAGGGCAAGAGGCTTCTCTTCCCTCCCCTTCCGCCAGCGAAGCTTTTTTACCGCCTCATTTTGGCTGGCGTCAACAGCCAGGTGAAATCCGCCCAGTCCCTTTACGGCCACAATAGCGCCCTGGCTGAGGTGCTTTGCTGCCTCAGATATCGGCTCTGAAATCTTTAGCTCTTCGCCACTGCTGTCCGCCAGCCACACCCGAGGACCGCAGTTCCAACAACCATTGGGCTGTGCATGAAAACGTCGGTCAAGAGGATCGTGATATTCGCGGGCGCAATCGTCACACATAGTAAAGACTGCCATGGAGGTTTTGGGCCGGTCATAGGGAATGTCGTTAATGATGGTGTATCGTGGTCCGCAGTTGGTGCAGTTAATGAAAGGATAGAGGTGTCGCCTGTCTTGCGGTTCAAAGAGTTCCCGGAGGCAATCGCTGCAGCTTGTTGTGTCCGGCGATATGAGGGCTGCTCGCTCTTCACCCTCCTCGCTGGCCTTGATCTCGAAAGTGCTGTAGGCAGCGGCAGGGAGTTCCTCAGTTTCTATCTGGGTAATGCGTGCCAGAGGCGGGGCCGATGCAGGCAGTTCTTTGAGAAAATGGTGGAGAGCATCTCGGCCTCCCTCCACCTCAAGTTCCACGCCCTTCGGCGTGTTGGCTACGTAGCCGTTTAACCGGTAACGGTGAGCCAGTTGATAAATAAACGGACGAAATCCCACACCCTGAACAATACCTTGGATGTGAACTCTAAGTCTCTGCGCCATCTCCTCCAGCTTTGCGGGCGCTCACCTGCTGCCTGAGCCAATCGGCCCAGCCATCCAACCCTTCACCAGTGCGGCAGGAGATCTCGAAAATTTCCAGATTGGCATTGAGCTGCAAGGCCCGCTCTCTTATTTTCCCCACATCGCAGTTGACGTAAGGGAGTAAATCAATCTTGTTAATGATTAACGCCCGGGACTCTTGAAACATCAGGGGATACTTAAGGGGCTTATCATCACCTTCCGGCACACTTAGGATCATGGCCTTCATGTCCTCACCCACATTGAACTCCGCTGGACACACCAGATTGCCCACGTTTTCAACCACCAATAGATCCAGGATGTCGAGATCCAGAGCATCAAGACTAGACTTGATCATATTGCTGTCCAGATGACAAGCACCACCTGTATTGAGCTGCACCACCTGGACCCCTTTCTGGCCAATGCGCTCCGCATCGTAAGAAGACTGTATGTCTCCCTCGATTACTCCGATGCGAATCTCATGCTGCAGTGTCTCAATGGTCCGCTCAAGCAAAGAAGTCTTTCCAGCCCCTGGACCGCTCATCAAGTTGATGACAAGAAGGCCAGCCTCGCGAAATATTCGCCGGTTGTCTTCGGCTAACCGCTCATTTGCTTCCAAAATATCACGTACTACAGGTATTTTCAGGGTCATTTTTCATTTCTCATTTGTTACGAGACGGGAGGTCGGGCGAGACGAGATGTCGAGGAAAAGAATAATTTATATTTCCCGTCTCGCCAGTCTCGCTATATGTTTCTGCCTCCTGCCTGCTGTCTTTTACTCCGCCTCAAAGCTTTCGACACTCAGTTCCCGGCCAGATAACATCTCCAGTTTACCACTCCCGCATGAAGGACAGCTGAATGTCAGCTCCTTCACGGTGAAATCCGAGGCGCAATCCTGGCAGCGGCATGTCACCTGAACCCGCTCAATATCCAGCTGTGCCCCCTCGGCCGCTGTTCCCTTGGTCAGAAACTCAAAGCAAAAACGAAGCGACTCGGTCTCTACAGCGCTCAACTCTCCCACTTTCAGTGCAACGGAAAGCACACGGGTGACCTTGTGATTCCCGCTCTCCTGAAGGATGATATCCAATATTGACTGGGCGATAGACATCTCGTGCATAAATCACTTCAGCTAGTCCAGCCAGCTTCTACCCACATGTCAGATTTCGTTAGCTTTAGCTAGAACCAAGTCTCTTGGAGTATTAAAAAATATCAAATTCCAAGCACCAAATCTTAGGGTTTCAGGTGTCGGGTGTCAGGTGTCATCAAAAAGAAACATAGAAACTGAAACCTGAACACTGAAACCTGAAACCCACAATTTTGGTCATTGTGATTTGTTTGAAATTTGTTATTTGGAATTTGGAATTTTCAGTCACTTCAGCACTCCAGAAAGCGTCCCGCCCCTAGAACTTGGTTCTTTACTTGGTCTTGCCGGGGTCTTTGCCACCTCCCACCTGCTCAACCATCTTCTCATAATACAACTGTTTCTCTTCCCACTGCACTGAGCCGTTTCGCATCGTGTTCAACTTCATTATGAGATAATTGATCTTCTTGATCTGGCGATACTTGGCGCTCTCGTCTTTTAGTGAGCTCAGTAATTCTTCAGCGGTTCTGATTGCCTTTTTCAACTCTAGCTCTGGAGGCAGGCAGTTAGCGTTCCTCAATATTTTATAGGCTAAACGAAGATCATCTGGGATTTGTCGGTCGTCTTCCAGGTTGAGCGGCTTCCCACTGCCAGGGAGATTGTCGAATTCACCGCGCTGTATCGCTTCGTTAATTCGTTTCTCGGCTACCCGTTCCAAAGCTGCAAGAACATTCTTTTTAGACATTCTTTGCACATCCTCAAAGTGAACTAAAATGAAAAATCTGGGCCCAAGGACCCGGCTTTGGGCGACCCTGAGGGAGCTTCAATACGTTTTCCCCCTTGCGGCAGTCTGCTGGAGTGGCGGAGCATTGTAAAATATCAAATTCCAAGCACTAAGTCTCGGGGTTTCAGGTGTCAGGTGTAAGGGAAGAAAAACCAAAAAACTGAAACCTCAGTCTTTGTGATGATGTTGAATAACCCATAACAAATAACTTCACTGCTTGCTGTCTACTGCCTACTGCCTGCTGTTCCTTAGGTCACTCCTTCATAGAGCTTTTTGCGTACAAACAAGTCTACCAAATCACGATCCAGTTTTCCCTCTTCGGCTTCCTTGATCAGGTGCTGCAAAGCCTCTGGTACCGGCATCGCACCTCGGTAAGGACGGTCGCTCGCCGTAAGTGCATCGTAGACGTCTGCGATACCCAGGATGCGTGCCTGGATCGTAATGTCTGAAGCCGTAAGACCAAGGGGATACCCCGAGCCATCCAGTTTTTCGTGATGGGCCGCAGCAATCACTGGGATACGCTCGAGATCGTTGGTAAAAGGAATTTTATTGATAATATTCAGCGTCTGGAGCACGTGTCCCCGAACTTCCTGGAACTCCTTACCGGTAAGGTTTCCTGAAGGTAAGCTAAGGTGATGAACCTCCTCCTCGCTGAGATAGGCCCTCACCTCGCCCCGAGCATTTCGGAAACTTTTTGTCTGGATTTCCTCGATTCGCCGGATTTCCTCAGAACTGAGTCGCGTTGCCCTGTTGATTCTCCTGATGAATCCCAAGTCCTCATCAACTTTCCGCAATCTCCTTTCAAGTTTAGTATGGTCAGTCTCTTTTGAGTCTTCTTCATCTCTCCGCTGGCGTTCAAAGTCTCTGGCCACAGCCAATTTGATTGCTTCAAATCGAGTCGAGATTAGTTCCATTGAGGCGGGAGTAAGACGGTCAACCCTTTCCAGCAACTCTTCTCGCACTCCGATCTTACCTATGTCATGAAGCCAGGCCGCGTAGTTGAGCTCCTCCAGTTCCTTATCGCTGAAAAACACATCCTCCAGAGTCCCCTCGCTTTCCTCATTTGCCGACCGGGCCAGCCGCATGGAATAGGTGGCCACTCGGCGTGAGTGCCCAGCGGTATGAGGACTTCTGGCATCGATTGCAGAAGCCGAATACCTCACCAGGGCCGCAAAAATCTCATGAACGGCATTAATGAGACGAGCATTCTGGATGGTAGCGGCTGCCTGTGAGGCAAGTGATGCCACCAAATCCTCTTGCTCGCTTTCAAACACGGTAACATTGTTCTGTTCGTCCAAGGAATTGATGAGTTGAAGTACTCCGAGAATTTCATTCTGCTGGGTGCGTATTGGCACCACCAGCATGGATCGGGTGCGGTAGCGGTTGCGGTCATCAAAGGCCGGGTTGAAACGGTATTCCTCGTCTCCGGTGAGATCGTAAACATCAGAGATGTTCAATGTCTCTCCGGTAATTGCCACGTAGCCTGCGATGCTGGTTTTATCCAATGGCATGGGATAAGGTCTAAACGATTCGTAGACTTCATTTTTGCGGGCTGCTAGGGTGTCATTTTGCGCCACCTCGAATCGTATTTGGTTTCTGTCTACGCTATAGAGACTTCCTGCGTCAGCCCTAGTAAAACCACGAACCTCACGGACAATGAGCTCCAACAGAGTCGGCAGGTGAGTTTCGCTGGTAAGGGCAATACCAATCTGGTTGAGTCTCTTGATCTGTTCTTTGAGCTTATGATCTGACAAAACGATTTTCCCTTAGGGTTTGGACGCGTACCGCGTCACGATCTCGAATATCCAATACCTGCAAATCCGCAATCCGAAATCTATCCTCTGCCCTCTACCGATTACAACAAATGACAGCGCAGCGTAGTGACCCAATGACGCCGCAGGCATATGACTAATGTCCTACCCCATGCTCTATGCTCTATGCCCTATGCCTTCCCCAATCTGCAATCTAGAACCCGTCTCCCGCACATCATAGCCGCCAAGTGCCAGCACCTGGTCCTTGAATTCTTGGGTGGTTATAACCTCGAGAAAATTCTGCACCAGTGGATTATCATAATGGACGGCGGGAATTACCAGATCATATCGTTCAGTGGTTACTGGTATAAAATCGAGATTCAAGGCCTGAGCCGCCGCATGAATTCCCATACCCACATCACCACTGCCACTCAACACATCCACTGCCACAGCCATGTGGGTGTACTCTTCCCGTTGATAACCGTCAATGGTAGCAGGATCAATGCCTAGTTGTCCAAGTTGCCAATCCAGAAGAATCCTCGTGCCAGAGCCTGACTGCCGGTTCACGAAACTAATCCCATCCCGACACAGATCTTCCAAACCGTTGATGGACTTTGGATTACCGGGCGCAACTATCAGTCCCTGTTCCCGGTGAACCAGAGTCACCAAGGATACCTCGATGCCCGGCAGGTAGCGATCGATATATGAGATATTGTATTCACCGGTTTCAGTGTCCAGTAAGTGGGAGCCGGCCAAATGCGCAGTGCCTTTCCTCAGAGCCAGGAGACCACCCAGGCTGCCAACATTGCTTGAAGCCAGGTTAATTTTTGGCTCACGCTTGTTCAACAGGTTGGCAATGAGATCCAGCGTCATGTCATGACTGCCCGCCACTACCAGAGTGCGCTCAATGCCTTGCCTGCTCGTCAGTAAGGTGACAGGGTGTGATTCTGAGTCTGTAACACCCTCCACCGTGTCCGGAATTCTCAAAAAACCGTTCGCCTGAGTTAGAGAGGTGATGGAGCCTGCTCCCCTCGGCAATGGAGTGGCCATGAGGTGTTCACCAACCCTGCCCAGATTCACCCGCAGAAATTCTTCAACGCCCAGCTTGGAAGGGATCTTCTGAGATGGATAAGCTTCCACCTGCTCAGGTTCCGACTCCTCCAACCCTTGCATCCTGTAGAGGAGTGGGCGTACAAATTGTTCCATGCTGATGATGGCGGAAACCGGGTAGCCTGGATTGCCGACCACCGGTTTTCCCTGGATCTCCCCGAGAACCGTTGGCTTGCCCGGCATTATTGCCACCCCGTGTACCAGCACTTCTCCCAATTCAGCTATCAGGTTAGCCGTATGGTCTTCAGAGCCGGCAGACGACCCTGCGTTGATAACGACCAGGTCATATTTGCCGGCAACCGTCTTCAACAGCACCTGGCGCAACCGATCAGGATCATCTGGTATTATAGGGTGACGATCACATTTCCCGCCCCATTGGCGAACCAGATTCACCAGCACCCAGGAGTTGAATTCTACGATCTCTCCCGGAGGTACTGCCTCCATCTTTTTTACATCTTCAGCCTCCACCAGTTCGTTGCCGGTGG
The DNA here is from genome assembly GCA_002899795.1 of Desulfobacteraceae bacterium. Classification (GTDB taxonomy): domain Bacteria; phylum Desulfobacterota; class Syntrophobacteria; order BM002; family BM002; genus BM002. The sequence goes on from PPDG01000161.1 coordinate 7,352, forward strand.
GGATGATCAGCACCTGGGGCTGCCGCTTCACCTTCAGTTCCAGAACGCCCGCTGCCAAGAGGGCCCCTAAGTCATAAGCAGTAATCAGATGGTTTTGAGGCAGCAGGAGTTCGGTGGCCACAATGTCTTCGCCAACTTTACGCACGTGCTGCCAGGGGTAGGCAGCAGCCTGGATCTCCACCTTCTGCTCATCAATCTGGTGGATATTCTCCACCATGATGACTGCATCGGCGTCAGCAGGCATGGGCTGGCCTGTATTAATCCAGTTGGCATCAGTTCCCAGTTCCAGTTGCATTGGACTTTCCTGGGTGGCGCCAAAGGTACGTTCAGCTTGGACCGAAATGCCATCCATGGCCGCCGAATGAAAAGTTGGGGCTGAAAAGCGTGCAAAAACGGGGGCCGCAGTTACCCGACCGACAGAGTCAACACTTGGTACAGTCTCCCCCGAAAGCATGCCATCCATATTCCAATGTCCCAGGAAGATCTCTCGCGCCTCTTCCAGAGACTTCATTTTTAAATAGATTCGGCGAGACATAGAGCAAGTGCCTAAATAGAAAATGTCTAAAATGTACTACAATGCCTAAAATCTAAAATCCCAAGCACCAAACCGGGGCCCCGCCCAGAGGGTGGGGACTCCGAAGGAGAAATCTCAG
>PPDG01000628.1 GCA_002899795.1 Desulfobacteraceae bacterium
AGGTGGCGTGACCTCTCGGTTCCATGCCCCTCTGGTTGGTTTCCTCCAGTCTGCTGGGAATGACCGTGAAAGAGAACCCTAGCTGGCGCAAGAGTTCTCGACGCCGCGGAGAACCTGAGGCGAGGATAAAGGCTTCATTCTTTTTGTTCTTATTCATTTCGCTCAGATGTTGTCTCCCCGCCTACCTTTGGCAACTTGAAAAGTTTACGGGCGTTTAAGGTTGTCTGCAGGGCCACCTCTTCTAAGGGGAGATTTCGTAGTGAGGCAATTTTTTCTGCAGTGTGGATGAGAAAAGCTGGCTCGTTTCGTTTTCCTCTTTTGGGTACCGGAGCCAGAAAAGGGGCATCGGTTTCCAGGAGCAAGCGGTCAAGAGGACATTGTCGGGCCACATTCTGCAGGATTTGTGCTTTAGCAAAAGTCACGGGACCTGCGATGGAGAGATAAAAGCCCAGATCCAAACATTTTTTTGCAAAGGACCAATCACCTGAGAAACAATGCATGGCCCCACCTATTTCCCAGGCTTTCTGTTCTTGCAAAACCTGCAAAACTTCTTCGTGAGCATCCCGGTCATGGATTACAATGGGCAACCCCAGCTGTCGGGCCACATTGAGCTGTTCATGCAGACAGGAGATCTGTACTGGCTGCGGTTTATAGTTGCGGTAGAAGTCGAGGCCGATCTCGCCGTAAGCTACCACCTGCGATTTACGGCCCAGGGTCAGCAATTCTTGGAAATCCTTGGACGAGAGGGCGCAGGCATTGTGGGGGTGGATGCCTATGGTGGCATAGATCTCTTCGTTGGCCTCAGCCAGAGCAATGGCCCGCCGGGAGGTGGGAAGGTCGATGCCTATGGTAATGATTTGCTGAACACCCACCTGCCTTGCTCTTGCCAAGATATCCTTTTGCTCGGCAACCAAGTCCTCGAAGTCCAGATGGCAATGGGTGTCAACGAACAGGTTCATCTGTTTTTTCCCGACTACTATTACGTATCTTAAGCTCTCAGCAGTTAGCTATCAGCAAAAAACAAACCTTGCAATAGAACCGGTGCGGAGAGTACTAGAGCAATGGAGTCTCTCCGGAGTGAGATATCTCAGAGAGCTACTTAAGAGTAATGGTTTAACAATTACAAATCATTCTTTCGCTGAGGGCTGAGCGCTGATAGCTGAGTGCTAATTCCGGCTGCACTATAGGAAGAAAAGCTAGGGGTGTCAACGATTGGGGTGATATTTGTGGTTTAATCTCGCCCACTGTTGGGATAAAACAAGAAAAAGGAGCAATGCAGATGGAAACATTTTTGATTCTCGGAGCCGGACGCTTCGGATCCCTGGCACTACAAAGAATTTTGGCACGAAAGAAGGTCCCCCGCCTGGTGGTGGTGGACCGAGATGGACACGTTTTGGAAAAACGAAGAGAGAATTCAGTCGAGACAGTTGAGCAGGATGCCATAGATTTCCTCCTTCACTATCCTGGTCTTGGTTCCGAATGGATCGTTCCGGCCATTCCGGTGCACGTTGCCTTTGCCTGGTTGTGCCGACAATTGGCCAGAAAGGGGGCAGTTACTCAACTTGCAGTTCCATCCATACTCGACCAAAAAGTCCCCAATTCTCTACGAGCAAAGACGGGGGCTCTCTATGCCAGTTTTGCCACCTTTCGCTGTCCTGACGACTGCGATGAACCGGAGGAGAGTTGCACGGTGACAGGGGAGGTTCGTGAAGCTGATTTGTTTGATGTTGTTCGGAACATAGAGGTGGAGGGCTATGTAACCTTGGTGGTACGCAGCCATCAGCTGGCGCCGGGGGTGGGCGGTTACCAGTTGTCAGTTCTTTGGCGGCTCCTTGAAGAGGCGCGATCAACAGAGAAGGACATCTTGGTTGCCACTGCTTGTCGCTGCCATGGGGTGATCGATGCACTACGATGGGAGCCCACTAGGTAATAGGCACAGAGCACAACCAAGTTATTTGTTATCCGTTATTAGTTATACGGCAAAGACGATGCTGAATGACTGGGAAGTTCTGTCAGATACATCCATAGTCCAGGGCACCGAATAACGATTAACGAATAACTCCTTTGTCTCGCTCGTCTCGCCCGACCGCTCGTCCACCTCAAATGCTGTGCGCTCTGCGCTTTGCCCTTTGCGATTACCATTGACGCTCTTGATCGATGTCGCTATACTTTCGAAAAAGTCAAATAGTAAAAGGGGTTATGGGAGTGGCCGACTGCAGCGACTATATTGGGGAGGATCTATGAGCGAAACTGGACAGGCGGTGCTGGATGCGATTCGCTCTAGAAGAAGTATTAGACAATATAGCGACGACCCGGTAAGCGACGACGATGTGAGAGCTATCTTGGAGGCGGGTCGCTGGGCTCCCTCAGGATTGAACAATCAGCCATGGCGCTTTGGTGTGGTTCGGGATCCGGAATGTAAGAACACAATTTCTGAACTTACCCGCTACCGGGAGATCATTCGCAACGCTCCAGTTATTATTGCGGTCTTCTTAGATAATGATGCCGGTTATGACCGGGTCAAAGACTGCCAGTCAATAGGTGCCTGCCTGCAAAACATGTGGCTGGCCACTCACACTTTGGGTCTGGGAGGCGTCTGGATCGGTGAGATTTTGAAGAACAAAGAGAGGGTAGCTGAGATTCTTGAAACACCTGAGTCGCATGAACTCATGGCGGTTTTCGCAGTTGGACATCCGAAACATCAGCAGCAGGAATCCCAGCGGAAAGAGCTATCAGAACTCATCTTCAAAGAATTATGAAGAGAGAGTCAGGCAGTAAAGGGTGTAGGGACGGCGTATCATAGGGAGGTTCGCTCCAGCGGAGCAAGGAGGGGAGGATATGAAAATGGATGGTGGTGTTGCCAGTAAAAGTCGTTTGCTCGTCTTAATGCTTACGATTTTTCTCCTTGTTGGCGCCGGGTGTGCGGCCTGGAAAAAGTCTCAGGACACCTCTGAGGAAACTGGCGAGAAGAAAAACGAGGTTCAGGCTCCGGCTCCGGTTTACTATGACTTTGTTGATATTCTGATTCCTGCGGAACTTTCCCTGGTCAAGAAAAGCTCCTTTGTTTACAGTACACCCTCTTTTACAGCGGGCGTCCTGGTATTCGAGGGCTATGTGCAGGGAGAATCTTTGGTAAATTTCTTCACCACGAACATGCCCAAAGATGGCTGGACCCTCAAATCCAGTTTTCGCTATCGACGGGTGATACTCAGCTTCGAAAAAGAAGAACGCAGCTGCTTGGTATCTGTGGCCGAGTTTCCCCTGAAGACCAGGGTCGAGATCTGGGTAGCACCCCAATTGAGAGCAACCATGCCTTGAGAAGAAGAATTAGGCTATAGTCGGGGCAGTAATGGAGGTAAGTAGACTTAACTTACTAGGCACTAGACACCAGGAACTAAGCACTTCACACTGCTACCTGAATTATTTGTGCCTAGTAGCCCAAGAGTTGAAGACTGGCTGCCAAGACCTAAAGATCCGAGGTATGCATGACCACGCTTAAGGACCGCAAAATTTTGTTGGGAGTAACCGGCGGCATCGCCGCATACAAGGCCTTGGAGTTGACCAGGCTTTTGGCCCTGGAAGGAGCTAAGGTTCGGGTAATTATGACCCGGAGCGGTGTGGAATTCGTCCAACCTCTTTCCTTCCAGGTGCTTTCCGGCCAGCCGGTTTGCACTCATCTCTTTGATCTGGAGGCAGAATCGCGAATTGGCCACATTGAAGTGGCCACCGAGGCTGAAGTGGCCGTGATTGCGCCCGCCACCGCCAATATCATTGGCAAACTAGCCCATGGGATTGGTGATGATTACCTGACAACGGCCCTGTTGGCGTGCACAGCTCCCAAAATCATTTGCCCAGCTATGAATGTGAACATGTTTGAGAACCAGGCGGTCCAAGAGAATCTGGCCAAGCTGCGCAGTTGGGGATTTTATCAGGTTGGTCCGGATGCCGGTGACCTGGCCTGTGGTGTCCAGGGCCTCGGGAGGTTGGCGCCTGTGGATGAGATCGTGGAGAAAATTCGCCAGGTATTGACTCCGCAATCTCTTCAGGGAAAACAGGTGCTGGTAACCGCGGGTCCCACCAGGGAAGCGCTGGACCCGGTGAGACATCTGACAAACCCTTCTTCAGGAAAAATGGGCTATGCTTTGGCGAGAGTGGCGCACAGGAGGGGAGCAGATGTCACCCTGGTTAGCGGACCCACTTTTCTGACCCCGCCATCTGGGGTGAAGGAGGTTCGAGTAGCCACTGCCAAGGAGATGCACCAGGCTGTTGTTGAGAAAATGGTGCAGGTGGATGTGGTCGTGATGGCTGCGGCAGTTTCCGATTATCGCCCAAAGGTGATGGCATCCGGAAAAATAAAGAAGAGCGACGATAATGAGTCTTTAGAGTTGGAGCGAACTGAAGACATCCTCTTTCGCCTGGGGGAACTGAAAAAAAACCAGATTCTGGTTGGGTTCGCTGCAGAAACTGAAAACTTGCTGGGCAATGCCAAGGAAAAACTACAGCAGAAAAATTTGGATTTTATTGTGGCTAACGATCTCACCGTAGACGGTGCCGGGTTTGGTAGCGACACCAATGAGGTAACCATTTTGTGGCCGGGAGGCGAGGTAGAGAACCTACCTTTAGAAAGCAAAGAAGTGATTGCGGCCCACATTTGGAATCGGGTGGAACGTCTGTGGCAGACATGAGATGGTCAGTATTTGAGGTGCTTCAGAATAAATGGGCCTTACATCTATGGGTGCCTCAGAAACCTGCTATAATGGAACTCAAGAATAACCTTTACCGGGCAAGAGAAGCATGCGTTTTGCCGATCAGGACAAGAAAGCCAGTAGTGGCGGGGAGTTGGGAAGATCACCACGCCCAGATCTGGCTGAATTGGCATATTCCCTCCGCCAGCATCTCAACTATCAGGCCATAATGGGCCTGGAATGGTTGCCGTGCCAGCCGATCACCTCCATCCAGGATCTCCCGGAAACCCTTGAGCAGATTCGTGCCGACTTGGGAGAGTGTACCCGCTGTCAGCTTCACTCCAAGAGAACCCATATTGTTTTTGGAGAAGGAAACCCTTCAGCCAGAGTAGTTCTGGTTGGGGAAGGGCCAGGTCAGGAAGAGGATCGATTGGCTCGGCCCTTTGTGGGTCCTGCGGGTAGGTTGCTCGACCGTATCATCGCGGCCATGGGATGGCGGCGGGCTGAGGTCTATATTTGTAACGTGATCAAATGCAGACCGCCGAGGAACCGCGATCCCCAGGCTAACGAAATAGAGCAGTGCGGTCCCTTCCTTTGGCGTCAACTTCGAGCCATTCGACCTCAGGCGATTTTGGCCTTGGGAAGCTTTGCCGCCCAATTCTTGCTCTCCACCCAGCAGCCCATCTCCAGACTTCGCAATCGCGTTCATTATTTGGAAGGGATTCCAGTAGTTCCAACCTATCATCCTGCATATCTTCTGCGGAATCCTCTCCAGAAGCGGCAGGTCTGGGAGGATGTCCAGTTACTGCTATCACTGGTGCGGGGGGCGACTGAGGGACCAGAATAATGGGAGTCGCAGCACGACGGGGTACGAGTGCAGAGTGTCCACTTTTGATCTTGCTGGGAACAGCAAGAGGCTAATGAGAGTGTCCAGAAAGGGAAAAAATGCAGTTTGCAGCCAAGTTAGAGGTGTCCACTAAAAAATTGAACCTTTTGACTGTTCTGGCAGGATCGGTGCTTATTGTGCTGCTGTTATGTTCACTTCCCCTTTCACTGGCTGGAGACAAGCACATCAAGATCTTGCGTATCGAGGAGAGCATAAATCCTGGGACCGCAGCTTTTCTGGCGAGAGGAGCAAAGCAGGCAGTGGAAGAAGATGCGGTCCTTCTGGTGGTGGAGTTGGATACTCCAGGCGGTCTGGTTACCTCAATGAGAACCATGATAAAGACCATTATGAACGCCCCGATTCCGGTGGTGGTTTTTGTATCGCCCAGCGGCGCCCAGGCTGCTTCCGCCGGTGTTTTCGTTGTCATGGCTGCTGACATTGCTGCTATGGCCCCGGGTACAAATATAGGCGCTGCTCACCCGGTTGTGGCAGGTGGTAAAGACATGGACGAAACCATGGACACCAAGGTGGTCAATGATCTTGTTGCATTCATAAAAAGTATAGCCACCAAACGCAGCCGCAATGCCGAGTGGGCAGAGGAAGCGGTGCGAAAGAGTGTATCAATCACCGCCGAGGAGGCCTTGAAGCTCAATGTGATCGACCTGGTCGCCAAAGACGTGGATGATCTTCTGGTAAAGCTTGAAGGCTGGTCAGTTCAGACCAAAGAAGGAGAGAAGAAACTGGCACTCAAAGGACTTCCTGCAGAAACAGTAGAGGAGAATCTGCGAGATAAGATCCTCAAGACCATTAGCAATCCAAATATAGCCTATCTATTGATGCTCATCGGTATGGCCGGCCTCTATTTCGAACTCTCTCATCCTGGTGTCATTTTCCCGGGGGTCATCGGCGGCATTGCCTTGATTCTGGCCTTCTACGCTTTTCAGACCCTTTCGGTTAATTACGCTGGCGTACTTCTGATTCTCCTGGGAGCCGTTCTTTTCTTATTGGAGATCAAGGTCACCAGCTATGGTATGCTCAGCGTCGGAGGGATCATCTGCCTCACCTTGGGTTCCATTATGCTTTTCAACACCGGGACTCCAGGTTTGAGAATCTCCTGGAGCGTTTTGATTCCGGCGGTGCTCGTCATCTCTGGCTTTTTCATGACCGTGGCTTTTCTGGCTGTGCGGGCTCACATGGCCAGGCCCCGCACAGGCTACCAGGGATTGATCGGTAAGATTGCGGTGGCCAAAGAGCCTCTGGCACCGGATGGAAAAGTGTTCGTCCACGGGGAACTCTGGAATGCCACCTCCGAGGATGTCGTTCCCGTTGGCTCGAAGGTAGAGGTGATAGAGGTGGAAAATTTGTGGTTGAAAGTGCGAAAAATAGGTGATACAAAGCAGTGATTTGGTCGCCTGAGACAGGGGTTTACAGCATTTTTGCTGCCCCGACAGGAGGATGGCATGCCTTACACCATCATTTTTTTGATCGTACTTGCAGTCCTTTTTCTGGCCAGTGCGATTCGGATTTTGAACGAGTACGAGCGGGGGGTTATATTTCGCCTTGGTCGGGTTATGGACAGGGCCAAAGGACCGGGACTCATTATTCTTATTCCTGTAGTTGACAGGATGGTAAAAATCAGTCTGCGCTTGGTGGCCATGGATGTACCGCCTCAGGATGTAATCACCCGGGATAATGTATCTGTAAAGGTCAATGCAGTTATTTACTTCAGGGTGATGGATTCCATTAAAGCGGTGGTAGAAGTGGAAAATTATCTTTATGCAACCTCGCAGCTGGCTCAAACGACCTTGCGTAGTGTCTGTGGGCAAGCGGAACTGGACGAGTTGCTTTCTGACCGGGATAAGATCAATAGCCAGCTTCAAGAGATTCTGGACAAACACACCGATCCCTGGGGCGTGAAGGTGACAACTGTGGAAGTCAAGCACATCGATCTTCCCCAGGATATGCAGCGGGCCATGGCTCGTCAGGCTGAAGCCGAACGTGAGAGACGCGCCAAAGTCATCAATGCCGAAGGTGAACATCAGGCAGCAAACCGATTGGCCCAAGCGGCCGAGATAATCTCTGAGCATCCAATGGCCTTGCAGTTACGCTATCTGCAGACACTTAGAGAAGTTTCTGCAGAAAACAATTCCACCACCCTCTTTCCCATTCCGATTGATCTGTTCAGGCCTTTTTTGAAGCTAACGGAAATGATTGAAAAGAGTGAGAAGGAAGGCTCTAGCACGTGACCCTAGACGAGTCAACAGGAGGCGTGCTGGATTCTCGATACTCAAGCCCAGAAGGGCAAAGGAGTTGGGATATATGACGGAAAAGGAGCAAAAGGAGCTAAAAGAGGAAAAAGAGCCGAAAGAGGCTAAAAAGAAAAAAGAGGCAAAAGGGAAAAAAGAGCCAGAAGAGCTAA
>PPDG01000518.1 GCA_002899795.1 Desulfobacteraceae bacterium
CCGCGAAGATGGGCGTGCCACTTGGCAACCGCAGGGTGGTGGCTCCGAGGCTTACCTTAACGGTACGTCGCAGGGGCCAACACCCGAGGACGCCAGGAAGGACGGTCATATCCGTGGTCGCAGCAAGTTATTCATGAAATCTCCGGGCTAGGTATAGTAGGATTGATATTTGAAGGTGGGGCTTGCCAAGTCTGGATGCGGCGAGGGGAGGGGAGGCGGTAAAAAAAACGAAACCCCCACTGACGAGGACATGTCTCTTCACCCATTCAAGACTCATCCTAAGTCTACCCCAGTGGGGGCTACTTAGTGGGGCCGTACTCTATGGGGCCCTACCAAGAGAGATTTATAGCCATCTCTCCTGTAGTCTACCCTAACAAGAAGCATGCCTATTCAAAGCATGGATTAGTTTTCTTTATAATTCAAATGGTTATAATTTTTACTGCCAATAAACCTAGCTAAAAACTGTTGTCTAATCTACACATGTGTTGGGAAAGTGCCACGTGTAATCGGTTCAGAGAACACCCTTTTCAATGGTCTCGGAACGCCGATCTTGAAACACCCGGGCTAGGCTCGTACTTTCAGCGGGTGTCCCGATCGGTTTTTATGCACCTTTTTTTCCAAAGCCCTCAGATATTCAGTTGCGACTTTACCCAGGCTTTGGGTTGCCAGAGCTTTGGTGATGAATATTTGGTCTTCACTTGCCATATTCAGGAAGCGCACACCCATGCCACGGGGGGTGATTTCGTCATCGCGGCCGTGGATATTGGACCATACCACTTCTGCGTTGACTGAGAGGCGGCGATCGGGAGCGTCGATGGTCATGTCAAAGATTTCGTTTAGCCTTAGAGGTTTTGGACAACGAATAAAGGCACTGATTGAGCTGAAATTCAGGGTTTCTCCTGCCATATCGCCCTTGGCGTGCTGCACGATGACGGGCCATTTGACTTCGATCCTGGAGCTTTGGCGTCTTTCTCTGCTCACAGGGCACCTCCCTGTTCAAGGATTATTCCGCTTAGGTCATCGCCCTGAAGATTATTCAACATCTAATTGTAATTTTCGATACTCACTTGGTCGCTGCCAACCTGGAGTTGCACTGCTATTCAGTTATTTCCAGTTTGTTGGCTTTCGCCGTGTGCAGTGTAACACTCAGAGATGGGATAGGTTTTGTCGCAAAGCCAGCAGTGGACATCACTTTCGTTTGAGACCCAAGAAATCTGTCTGTGGCCCTCTGGACACTGCTTGGGATGATCAAATCGGAAGATGGATGTCACATTTCCAAATAGCCTATCCCTCATGCGTAAACCCATAATTCCCCCCTGCTGTTAGAATTGAGGTCAAGTGACACCAGGCAAAATATTTGCCCGGATCATTTACACATATCTTTCTTATTCCTAAGATTGCACAAAGAACAAAAGGGTAGGGTAGGTAAGAACAATACCGGGGCGATTAGAAAATTCTATGAACTGGTAATTAAAAAAGCGCAGCGATTGGAATTTACCACACACTTGGCTTGTTTTGTCAAGTATGAAAAGAATTATTTTGTAAAACTAATCCTTTATCGACCACTCCAGACGGCAGAGGTTTGTACGTTTTCGAGGTCAATTATGATGGCACCTAACCCGGATAATTCATGAGTCTTTTACTCCCTCATGAATTATCCGCCCATCGGGCTTCGACTCCGGCCCTACAGGCCTCCGCTCAGGGTTAGCCCTGAGCAAGGTGCGAAGCACCGCGTCGAAGCCTGCAAGAAAGCAAAAATGCTTTCTTGCAGGCGCTTATTCACGAAGCTACTAAATTCGTGAATAATGCGGGCTAAGGAATTATTCACCACATCTTCCCATGAGATGCTTTTCTTTATGGTTGTGACTTCAGCAGATAGCGGCAGGACACCATAGATGAGCGTCCTTAGACTGACAGATAGGGTCAAGAGGAAGGCAACTTCACCAGTCCTGTAATCTGATGATAGCAGTGAAGGCTCATCAGAGTTCTTTTTCACAGTAGTCGCAAATGTAAAGCTTCTCAGGATCTTCCAAATCGTCTCGGCTGACCAGAATTTCGTCCGTGGGGTCGCATCCCTTCCGGTAATCATCACCGTCGATACAGTTTTTACATCTCACTTTGCCATCGACTTCAACTATTGCCCGAATATTGAAAAGATCAATGATCGTCATGCTTGTTGCGCCTCCTCCATTGAGAAATCGTTCCATCTACATGTTGGAACAAACGGGCAGCACCGCCCGTTTGGAGTTAAACTACTCCCCTTCGTAGTCGGATGATGGCCTGCAAGTATTACAAAATACAGGATTAGCCCTCATTATTCACCAATCGCCTGCTGCGACTGCAGGTCCTGAGGTCTTCTGGGGTTTGCTTGAGGCTTTTCTTGAGATTGGCGGTCAGCAGCGAACCCACTAAATGTAGCAAGGAAACAAGCTGTTTAAAAAGTCGCGGTCATCCCTGGCGATCTGAGTGAATTGCACGCCCATGCCTCCAGGCACCATGTGCTTAAACCTCTTTTTCTGACTTTTCCAAGCAACTTCCGCAGTAACCACCAAGTGTCCCGCATAGGCGGGAGGTTTAATGATCAAGCGAAAAATATCATCTTGAACAGGATCGGTCAGGGCATGAATGAAGGCGCCTCCAGGGCTGATGTTCCTTGTTTCTCCTTTTACTATACGGTTTGGAGTTAACAAGAAAACTGGCCAGTCGATTTCAGCTCGGCTGTGTTGACGTTTTTTCTGACGAGTAGACATGAGGATACTATGTGTAGGTGACAACGGAGGTTATGAAAGAATCACCTTGTAACCTACCACACATAAGGATATTCCTGTCAATCGGGAAAACCACCATTTTGGAGCCCGAGGTGCAATTCGAAAAAAGGAGAAGATAGCCTGGTTTCTATTTGAATCGTTCTTCTCTCCAGGGATCTGCAGAGTTGCTGTAGCCTTGTCTCTCCCAGTAGCCTGGGTCGTCTTGGGCTGTGAAGTTGATGCCCTCCAGCCACTTGGCACTTTTGTAAAAATAGCGGTCGGGAACCAAGGTGCGTACCGGGGCACCGTGGGCCCGAGGCAATTCTCTGCCAAAGAAACTGTGGGCGACAATCACATTTTCCTTGCGGGCCTCACTGATCGGAATGTTGCTGGTATAGCCAGAGGCTGCCTCAAAAATGACGAAACTGGCGTTTTCCTTGACCTTGACCAGGTCCATAATTGTTGTCAGACGAACACCACCCCAGTGAGAGTCAAGCAGGGACCAACCAGTCACACAATGCACATCGCAGGTAAGGTCCACCTGGGATAGATTGAGAAGTTCCTGAAAATTCAAGGTGGTCGGTCTTCCCACCTCGCCATGAATCTGGAGTCTCCAGTTCTTGCTATCGGCAGTTCCTTGAACGCCACCCATATCAATAATCTTTTTTACTGCCTGCTGGCTTGGGGGTAGACGCGGTCTACCATCAGGCCTCATCTCTGCCGCCAGGGCGAGATTTTCCAGATCCATGAGCTTCACGAATATCCCCGGCAGGCCGATACTTACAACCGATCCGCCGGCTTTGGCCAAAAAGGCACGTCTGGACAATTTTTTGGACTCGTTCATAATTCCCCTTCCAATTCCACCAATTATAACCGATGGAGATGCCCTGTTCCAGGCACTGAGGTAGAATGAAACATCCGGGCTAGGGAATTAGATTCAAAAAAGTAGGAAATGTGCATGGAAGGTGACTACTCGGCTTTTTTCTCTTCCTCCATCACATCGTCATCACCGCCCAATCCGTACTTGGCCAGACGGTAGCGAAAGGAGCGAAAGCTAATGCCGAGAAGTTCAGCGGCCTTTTGTTTTGCCCCCCGTGTCCTCTCAAGGGCCTGCTCGAGAAGGTCCTTTTCCAGTTGGCCGAGGACATTATCCAGATCGATTCCCTCCTGGGGCATTGTAAGCGACACAGACTCGGTTTTAGATTGGACCTGGGTCTGCTTGAAACTGGAAAGAGTTAGGCTGTCGGGGAGGACTATGTTAGAGGCTTCCAGGGCGACGCTTCGTTCAATGATGTTTTCCAGCTCTCTAATATTACCGGGAAAGTTATAGCTCTTGAGAAGATCCAAGGCGTAGGCAGAAATTTTCCTGATGTCCTTTCCCATTTGATCGCTGTACTTTTCCAGAAAATGCTGAGCCAGCAGGGGAATCTCATCAGGGCGTTCCCTTAGTGGCGGCATGTGAATGTTTATTACGTTGAGCCTATAGTAAAGATCTTCGCGGAACATTCCGTCCATCACTTCGCGTTCAAGCTCGCGGTTGGTGGCGCTAATGATGCGAACATCTACACTGATCTCCTCACTGCCACCCACCATTTTGAAGGTTTTTTCCTGAACGGCCCTCAGAAGCTTTACCTGGACAGGAGGAGGAAGCTCTGCCATTTCATCAAGAAAGAGGGTTCCCTTATCGGCTGCTTCAAAAAGGCCACTGCGAGTTGCGGTGGCCCCGGTAAAAGAGCCTTTTTTGTGTCCGAAAAGCTCGCTTTCTATTAGGGTTTCGGGCACACTGCCGCAATTGACCACCACAAAAGGCTTGTCTTTCCGAGGACTCTCACGGTGTATGGCTTTGGCTATCAGCTCTTTACCGGTTCCTGACTCTCCGGTAATGAGGACGTTGCTAGTGGCGGCGGCAATGCGAGGAATGAGTTCGAGGATCTTTCTCAGTTCAGGGCTTTCACCAACAATACCGTGGTAGTGAGTAGCACTAACCGTATCTGCTGCTGCCTTTTCCTGGGGCTCGTGTGATTGGGCGGTGGCCAGGGCGTCCTGGATAACAGTTTTGATTTCCCTTACCTTGAAAGGTTTGGGCAAATAGTCGTAGGCTCCCCACTTCATGGCTTCAACAGCAGTGGAGGTGCTGGCGTAAGCAGAGATCATGATCACCACCGTATTTGGATGGAGTTCTTTACATTTTTTCAACACCTGGAGACCGTCAGTCTCCTTCATCCGAATATCGGTGATAACCAGGTCAAAGTCTTTCTTCTTCAGAATATTTATGGCCTCGCCACCTCCGGCCGCAGTGGCCACCTGGTAGCCTTCTTTATGGAGCATGATTTCTAGAAATTCTCTCATGCTGTGTTCGTCGTCAACTACAAGGATGCTGGCCATTCGGGTTCAATCTCCTGCTATAGCGCTGCAATCTCGGATATAAAATTAAGCTTGGCGTATGGATGCGAGATGTAAACTGAAATCTCACCTCACATATCACTTATCGCCCATTGACGTTGGGGCTGCACATTGTTGGAGCCTTAGGATTTGGTCCTCAGTGCCCCTGGTATTCCTTGCAAGAATAGTACCTAACCGCTTGTGTTTTCCTCTGTGAAGATGACCTTGCCATCCCGAAGGACCATGACCGTTTTTCCTCTGAGCTGCCAGCCATGAAAAGGCGAGTTCCTGCTTTTGGAGCGAAACTGGTTGACGTCGACAGTGAACTCCCGGTTCGGATCAATGAGGGTGACATCGGCCGGAAGCCCAGGAGTCAGTCGTCCCAGGTCAACTCCAATAATGCGGGCGGGATTGCTGGTCAATTTTTCTATTGCTTCCAGCGGGCTGAGCAATCCCTGATCAACGAGCCGCAGTGTCAGAGGGAAGGCGGTCTCGAGACCGATCATGCCAAAGGCGGCGTAGTCAAACTCCACGTCTTTCTCTATGGTGCTGTGGGGGGCATGGTCGGTGGCGATGGCATCAATAGTACCGTCGGCAAGACCTTGTTGAATCGCGGTTAGATCAAAGGAGGAGCGGATTGGTGGGTTAACTTTGAGATTGGTGTCAAAATTCTCGAGGGCCTCATCAGTGAGAGTGAAATGATGTGGCGTAGCTTCGGCGGTAACCTGTACTCCCTTCGCCTTGTATTGCCTTACCAGCTCTACTGCTCCAGCACTAGACACGTGAGCTATGTGCAAACGGCCGCCAGTGAGCTCTGCCAGACTACAATCACGAAAAACCATGACGTCCTCGGCAGCGCTGGGGATTTCCCTCAAGCCCAAACGGGTGGAGACCACCCCTTCGTGCATTACCCCATCGCCGGCAAGGTCACGATCTTCGGCATGGCTGATAACCGGCAGGTTAAACACCTGGGCGTATTCCAGGGCCCTCCGCATGAGCTGGCTGTTCATAACCGCTATGCCGTCGTCGCTGACCGCTACAGCTCCCGCTTCTTTGAGCTCAGCGTACTCGGCCAGCAGTTCACCTTTTTGGCCCTGACTGATGGCTCCTACAGGAAAGACTCGCACGAGGTCAGCTTCGGCTGCACGGCGAAGGATGAGGTCCGTAACCGCGGCATTATCATTTGCCGGTTTGGTGTTGGGCATGCAACAGATAGAGGTGAAACCGCCGGCAGCTGCCGCCTGACTTCCGCTTAGGACAGTCTCCTTGTATTCCTCGCCCGGTTCCCGCAGATGGGTATGCAGATCAATGAGTCCCGGCACCACCCAAAGACCATCTGCATCAATGACCTCCACGGAGTCTAGTTTCTTGTCCAGTGCACCCGGAGGACCTAGGTCATTGATTTTGTCTCCTTCAATGAGGAGGTCGTGCATGTCGTCCAAACCGCTTGCTGGGTCAAGGACTCTGCCGCCACGGATGAGCTTACTCATCTTTTTCACCTCCTATGAGTAAATAGAGCAGAGCCATGCGCACGGCGACGCCGTTGTTTACTTGGTCCAGGATCACGGAATAGGGTCCGTCGGCCACAGCAGGGCTGATTTCTACGCCGCGGTTGATTGGGCCGGGATGCATGATAAGCACATCCGGTTTAGCCTGGGACAGTTTTTTTTCATTTAAGCCAAAAACACGAGCATACTCTCTGAGACTGGGTAGGAGCATTTGACCTTGCCGCTCCAGCTGTATCCGGAGCATCATGATCACATCCGCTTTTGGGATTACATCTTCGGGACGGTAGAAAACTTCAACCCCGAGCTTGTCCAGATCGTGTGGGATCATGGTGGTCGGGCCAGCTACCAAGACTCGAGCTCCCATTTTGGTGAGGGCCCAGATATTGGAGCGTGCCACTCGGCTGTGAGCAATATCTCCGATGATGGCAACGGTTTGCCCGGCTATGGTGCCTTTCTTGTCTTTGATAGTGAGAAGGTCGAGCAAGGCCTGGGTGGGATGTTCGTGCATGCCGTCACCGGCGTTGATCACCGCAGCCTGCACGTGTCTGGCCAGCAGGTGGGGAGCGCCGGCAGCGGAGTGACGAAGCACGATAACGTCCGGATTCATGGCCTCTAGATTTCTTGCGGTGTCCAGCAAGGTCTCACCTTTTACAATGCTGCTGGTTGAGGCAGATATGTTAAAGGTGTCCGCGCTCAGCCGCTTCGCCGCAATCTCAAAAGAGGTTCGAGTTCTGGTGCTGGGCTCATAGAATAAATGGACTACAGTCCTGCCCCGCAAGGTGGGGACCTTCTTGATGGGTCGAGTGGAGATTTCCTTGAAAGTCTCCGACGTCTCAAGGATCAGGTTGATTTCCTCAGGCTCTAGTTGTTTGATACCGAGTAAATCTTTCTTGCGGAACTGCATAGATCGCTTCCCCGATGGTAGGGCGGCACCAATGTTCAACAGACTAAACTATCCCATTTGATCCCCCTTTGCAAGACCAATTCGCATGGGGCATGGGGAATTAATTTCGGATTTCTGATTTCGGATTGCGGATTTGGGATTGAAAAATTGAGGAATTGAGGAATTACGGAATGCGGATTTAGATATGCTTTATGTTCTGTGCTTTTTTCCTTATACCTTGCGCCTTGAGCCGTTCCCTTGTGGACAGCCCAAATCCGGGTCCTCTGGACCCGGATTCTTTATTTATGTATTATATAGCTATATAATAAATTTAATATAATCAGTTATTTACAACGGGTCACGGACCACGGACCACGGACCAAAAAAGGGGTTTGACTTCCTCTAAGGGCTCCTTTATTATTATGAACCCCGCAGGCGAAGAAGCTTCCTTTTTGGCAGTCAA
>PPDG01000609.1 GCA_002899795.1 Desulfobacteraceae bacterium
ACTGCAAGAGATGTTTCAGGCTTTACGAGAGTTATCTGTGGCAGCCTTTTGTAAGACACCACCTCAGGAGAAATCAATGAGTGGTGATTGTAAGAAGTACAGTCCGCGTTGAAAGGATACTTGGTACTATGGACTCTTTGGTTAAAATAAATATAGCACTTTTAATCATATCCATATTTTTGTTGGCAGGTATATATAATTATTGGTTGACCGGCGCTTTTTTCTTCTCATTCTAGTCTGTTATCTACCATGGTTTTCCACCCCTCCATGCTGGCCACGAATAGGCTTGCCTTTACCCCTCCTTGTATGGTAGAAAGCCTCAATTTTCGATAATGGGTACCCAACAAAGGGTGTGGTTCACATTTCACCGAGCAGGGGAGCAAGAGGTGGTCAAGCAGTTTATTAACAGACCGGTTGCAAAGCTGTCTGTTTTATTCAGCGGATTTGGGTCCCCAGAAAATCGCCGACATGCCAGGGCCAGGATAAAATGGCCCGTGGTGATGACCACGTCTAATGGGCTGATTGATGGTCAAACACATAATGTCAGTCTCGGAGGCGCGTTTATCCGCTGTCCGGAAAAGCCTGATTTGGAAGATAATTTTCGTCTGGTTATGAGTACCAAGGATCGTTTAGTTTTGGTCAACGCAGAAATAGTCTGGAGCAACGGTCGCAAGTCTGAAGGTAAGTCTACCTACCATGAGATGGGTATCCGCTTTACGAAGATTTCCAGCAATGATCGCTCTTTCCTCAGCGGCGTCATTTCAAATCACACCTAAAGCCATCGCGGCACTTAACAAAAAAGCTCACAATCTGGCATTTTATACAGCGCCCTGATCTGATCGATAACCGTATCAGGAAGATAGCGTCCCCAGAGTTTTATGGGCAATCTGTCGATATGAATTTGGGGGCTTACTCCGACTGCAAAAAGATATTCGATGAGAAATTCCACATTCATGGGAATGTACCCTCTATAAACCTTGGTATCTCTCTGAGCTATGATTCTTTCTTCGTGAAGGCTGTTGCCCAACTCTGACTCCACCATGTCGGCGAAGGTGGAAAGGATCAATTCCATTTTGAGGGTAGGTTTTGAGCCCTCCAGAAAAGGCTCTAATCCTTTTTTTAATTCTGCTTCAGGAAGACCACGTTCGAGGTATCTATCCCAAGCCCGCAGGTCCATATAGCTGCGGCAGACACGCTCTCGATCCCAAGGCACTTCAATGATGAGGCTGGTAGCCTGGTAACTTCCTGAAAAGTTCTCCCGGCCAATCACTCTGATGTTAGGGTCTTTGGAAAGTTCTTTTTCAAGCTGAGAAAGCTTATCTTCACCTGCAACAATCTTAAGACCCCCAACGTCGTGAATCTTAAGAGCCGCTTTATCAAGTTCAATATTGTTATCTTTGAACCTACCGGCAATGTCCTTTTCTGCAGTAATAAACTCGAAATCCATTTGTTTAGGTGGGGTGATGAGTTCTTTCAGGGGTACATTATGTTCTTGCGCTCGCTCCTCTGCCATCTCCCTCGCCCGATCTTGGACCAACTGGAAGATCCAATTGGCCACGTAACGGTTGGCCTTTTCCGCTATCCTTCGGGGACGTTTTACTCGGTAGAGGGCCAAGAGGTGATCCTGTTGATCCACGCAAATGGCGCCATTGATGGGTGCCTCTCGGTAGAAGAACTCGGGATTTGTTTGGTAGAGATGGATCAGTTCTTTGGTACGAGTATTTCCGTCCTGGGCGTTCTGGCAGATAGCATCACGAAGCTGGCCTTTAAACTGGATGTGTTCCTGTTGGAAGGGTTGCCCATGGGCCATCTTCAGCAAAACCGCGGCTACAGCCTCAAGCGTCTGGCCCAGCACGAAGCCATCGCAGATAAGGATTTTGGTGATGCGCATGCCATCGTCGGGCTCTAGTCGACCCAGAAGCCAACGCTCGGTGATATCAAATAAATCGTCTCGGTGTATGAATGACGACAGGTACATGTTCTGTTAAAGGACTCCTCGGTGCATGCAGTTTCGGTGCATACCAAACTGTCGCAAAAGGGCCCAATTTATTTCACTTTCAATCTTATGGCGTAAAGGACAAAGCTTTACTGGATCATCCGCCATTGGCTGAAGGTGAGTTGAAATTGCCCCTTGTCGGCTGGCAATGGTCGCCCTACATCTGAGTGGCATTTGTCCAGATCAACTCTCAGGCAGTTTAGACAGTCTTGTATTTGAAAATTCGGTTTACTATTCCGAGAGACAAATAAAAAATTACCAGAACAGGCAACACCAGTGGAAACAGAATGAAAAGATATGCTCTCGCTGTCTCTCGGCCGCTGGCAATCCAATCCTCAGACTTCTCGCCATATGCCCATGATTTCAGTGCCATAGAGAATCTGACCATAGCGATGATAAAAACAGGGTAAAACAATGAAATGGCTAAACCCAGAAGTAACCCATGGGCAAGAGGAAGGTATCTACCGATAATGGCTACGGATGAGGAGATAGTCCCGATGGCAATGCTCATAACAACGAGAAATGCCTTTTCTTCCTTAAGCATAACAGTTCCTCTCTATCTCCAGCTGGCTACTCTTGGTGGCTGGATTCAAGAGCAATGCCGAAAAAACCATAATATTAAACAGATTAAGCGTTTTTTCAAAGCAGGAATCATGCCAAGCACGCCTAGCGCTGGGTCATCAGCAATGTCTCAAGGGTGATGACAAATGGGCCCCTATCAGTGGGCCATGTAGATTTATGATAATGATAAAGTTTTGCTGCTGTCCCCTGTGAATTTGTGGGGTATTATCTAAGGTAGAGGAAGGGGCTCGGTGGCGATAACTTTTTATTCACTCGTATGCAAAGAAATCGGAACCAAATGAAAAGACTATTATTTTGTTTGGTATCACTTATCTGGCTCGCAGCTCTATCAGCGCATGCTGAAGATGCCACGGAGTACTTCGAGCAGGCAATGAAAAGCTCGATGGCCAACAAGAAAATAAAGTACTTTATCAAGGCTCTGGAGGTGGATCCAAACTTAGCGGCTGCCTATGAAAAGCGGGGGATGCTGTATTATTACCAGGAGAAATACGACAAGGTCATTCAGGATTTTGAGAACTACACCAGACTGGTGCCCGATGACGGTGAGGGTTTCCGGATGTTGGCTATGGGTTACCTCTATCATGGTACCTATGATGCGGCCATAGCCACCTTCACTCACGCCTTGAAGGTTGATCCCCATCTCGTGAGCGCTCTCAGTTATCGTGCAGAGGCATATCGACGCAGTGGTAACGGGGAGGAAGCAGTTCGAGAGGCAACAAAGGCAATCCAACGTGGTGGCGACCCTCGAGTCGTGGCCGACGCCTATATTACCAGGGCCAAGGTCTACCGGGAGATTGGTCGGCAAGAACAGGCAGTTGCCGACATCAGGGCCTCTCTACAAATCGACCCCAGGACCTGGTTCTATCGGTATGTTTCCGGCTATGCTAACTTGGAGGATATAAGGGGGGCCGGGCTTATTGCCATCCTTGTTATCGCGGCTGTGCTCATCTTCAAATTCAGTCTAAGAGCTCCCAAAAAGGAGGAATAGCCGCAATGTCGGGGCGGAAATAAAGTGGTTGAGTCAACCACGGCATTGACAGATAATCAATGTCAGCTGTCGCAACATGGATTCGCGAAATATCCGGGGTAAGGGTATTGGTTTCGCATAGAAGGAGAAGCCAATGGCAATAGCAGCAGATAAATATCGTGGAACGCAGACGTATAGTCTCGTTTACTGTAGGCTCCTCAAGGCGGCCAGGAAGAAAGAGAGTGTGAGTTATGAAGAGATCGGGCAGATAATGGATTTGGAAGCTCACGGAGGCATGGCCAAAGAGATTGGTCGGCTTCTCGGCGAGATAAATGAGGACGAGCACAATAATGGCAGGCCAATGCTCAGTGCTGTGGCGGTGGAGCCAACTACAAGAATGCCTGGAGAAGGCTTTTTTCAATTCGCCAAAGAGTTGGGTAGATTCGACGGAGAGACAGACGAGGAAAAGCGAGAATTTTGGCGAGATGAAATCCAGCGAGTATACGAAATTTGGTAGGTTTTTTTAGGAGAAACTGATGGAAAAACTCATAAGGTCTATGGCCAAGAAGGTGGATACCGACGAAGCAGTAGGTTATTTGGTTTCGTGTTGCATTAAAGATGTTGCTGGTGATTATCAGATTATGGCTGGTGCGAGAACGGCAGAAAAATTTGCATCGCCCTACCAGCTTTATGCTGGATTACTTGGCAAGCTATTTCACACCATCACTCAAGGTCACCCTGAGCCGCAGAAATTGCTGCAGGAAGTACTTGACAGCGCTATTGGAGAGTTCAACCGGACACTAAAGAGCAACAAACAAACGTTAGATGAATTTACTGTAGTTGGCAAGTTGTAGATGATACTTGCAGCGGTCAAGACCTGAGCCCGGCTTGGTATGATTGAAGCAGTGCTAAGGTTTTTCCCCTTCCACGTTGTATCCTGCCTCAAGGCCCCGAACCAGAGCGGTGAGCACTTCATTGACCGGGGAAGCCATTCCAAGGCTGGCAGCCATTCGCACCACGGCACCGTTGATCTGGTCGATTTCTGTCTTTTTCTGCCGTTTAACATCCTGCAACATGGAAGAGATATTGGCGGCGGTGGAGTTGCACACGGCCCTGACCCTCTCGATCTCCTCCGGTAGTTGCAGCTGGATCCCACAGCCGTTTGCTACCTGGACAGCTTCCGCTACCGCACCATCCAAGACACTCTGGCAGGTGGGGATGTTGAGGAGCTCGCCATTTGGCACCCCCAGAATGGCGGTAAGGGCGTTGATGCCGACATTGACCACCAGCTTACTCCATAGAATAGGTTGGATATCATCAACGACTTGGGCTTGTAATCCCGCCCGGTTCATTGTGGTTGCCAGATTTTGGAGTATTGCCCCGCCCGCCTGACTCGAATTGGTCCCCTTAGCCTGTCCCAACCATATCTCGCCGTAGCCGGCGTGGCGCACACGGCCCACCTCCAACAAGGTGGCGCCATGGGAGGTGGCTCCGGCAAAAATCCGATTGCCACCGAAGAATTCGCTAAGTTTCTCTATATTGCCCAAGCCGTTTTGTAGGGTCAGGAGGTGACTCTCAGGAGGAATGGCGTCTCTTAGCTTAGCAGCGACAACTGCAGTATCGCTAGCCTTGACGCACAGAATAAATATATCTGTAGAACTTATCTCAGTAAGGTAGGCTGTCGCCTTGATTGGAGTATGGAAAGCCTCTCTTTCTCCAGTGACGGCAATTCCTCTGTCTTGGAGCAGAGTGGCGCGTTTGGGCCGATAATCCAAAAGAGAAACCTCTTCTCCGGCCCTGGTCAGGTAAGCAGCGAGTAGGCAACCGATAGCTCCCGGCCCGATTACCGTAATAATCATGTCCAAAGTATCCGTTTTTTCTTATTTCTTTTCCCAGCGCAGCAGTTCGGTCACCTTGCTCAAGGTGCTCCCCTCTTTGATCTCTTCCCGGATGCGATTTTCTTTTTCCAACACATCCATGCCCCGGTTAGCGTACTCTACTGCCATGGCCCGGGGCAACACAACCACGCCATCCCCATCACCCAGTAGCCAGTCTCCAGTCTCCACCCGCATATCGCCAACCGTCACCGGTACCCCAATCTCTCCGAAGCCTTTGGGCTCGCCAGCGTTGGGCATGACCAGTCTACTGAAGGCCGGAAATCTCAAGGCGACGATCTCATCGCTGTCTCGGAGGGCGCCGTCGATGACTACCCCAGCCAAGCCCTTTCGAACGGCCGAATGGGTGGCCAGTTCTCCCCAGAGGGCGGGGCCCACCCCTCCGGCGTCTATGACGATCACGTCACCTGGCTCGGCCACGTCAATGGCCTGAACCGGCTTGGCCCAATCGCCCGGATAGGTTCTTACAGTAATCGCCCGCCCCACCATCTGGATGCCTGGGAATAGCGGCCGAATTCCTTGCAGAACTCCACCGCGGTGCAGAGCATCGGAGAGGTTGGCCGTGGAAACCAGTTCCAGGATTTCCCGGATCTGAGCCTCTCCTCCCCTCTTGAAAAGGGTGGTGCTGATGCTCTTGCCAGTATCGAGTCCTTGGCGGATATCTCTGGCTGCCTGTTCAGGATCCAGAGCTTTGCTGATGGCACCACCGACAATTACAATGGCGGCGCCGGCCGCCACAGCCTCGCCGGCGGTTTCAGAGTTGATGCCACCGGCCACTCCCACCGGGATGTTCAATACCTGGCTCACCTGGCGCAAAGTCTCAAAAGGGTCCTTCCCTTGCATCTGTTCGTCAACGGCGCAGTGGATGGTCACATAGTCTGCGCCGAGTTCCTCGACAAACTGCGCCCTGGACAGCACATCCTCAACCGCGATCATATCCACCACGATTTTAGCGCCATAGTTTTTGCCCGCCTGGATGCACTCCTGGATGGTGGCATCGCTGGCTGCGCCGAGGACATCGACAATATTGGCACCGGCCTTTGCCGCGGCTTCAACCTCCACCCGGCCGGTGTCCATGATTTTCATATCCGCAACGATTGTGGTTTGAGGAAACAGCTTGCGCAACTCCCGGACGGCATTGAGCCCCTCGCTCTTGATGAGGGGAGTGCCTGCCTCAAGCCAGTCAACTCCACCGGCGATTCCGGCTTGGGCGTTTTTCAGAGCTCGTTGCAGATCAACAAAATCAAGAGCAAGTTGCAAGATTGGCTTCACACTTTCTCCTTTGTTATTCGATAATCGCATGCAGTCTTAATTCGCTATCAATCTCTTCTCCCCTATTCTGGCTGAGGGCGAGAACAACCGCCTCCAGGAAAATGAAGGCAGCCTGCTCAAACAGGGAGCCAGCCATCTGGAGAGAAACTGGTTCACTATCGCGGCGAAGTTTGGTGGTGCCAGGCAGATGAATGCTATGGTCTGCTAGTGGAGCGATTCTTGTGCTTAGATTTCCCAGGATGGCAACGATCATTGCACCCCGCTTCTTGGCTATCTGCACTGCTTCAAAAGTGGAGGCGGTTTCCCCGGAGCCGCTCAGGACCACAAGCATGTCGTCTTTGCCAATGGCAGGGGTAATGGTTTCACCGCAAAAGTATACCCGGTAGCCAAGGTGCATTAACCGCATGCAAAAACAGCGGAGTACATAGCCCGATCTTCCCTGAGCCGAGCAAAAAATGGCATTGGCCGCCTCGATCCTACTGATAAAATCCTCTAGAGCTTCATCGCTAAGGCTCTGCAGCAACCGTCGGTTCTCCTCTAGGATGCTGTCGATTTTATCTTGGATGGTGAGTTTCCCTGATTTTACACTAGTATTCGGTTTCGGTTGTCGCATCAGAGTTACCTTTCGAAAAGATTAAGAAAGCCCGGGTTTCAATGGGTTGACAACTCCCGGGCAGACCGGGACTCAAATCCCATATGCTCACTCTACTATCTTAATGAGATGCCAGACTGGAGACCTGAAGCGAAAAGACAGATGGGTCCGAGAAAGGGCGAGTAGTCAGAAAAAAAGCCCTCCCAACCGAGTCGAGAGGGCGATCTCAAACGTCCTTTGCAGTGGAAAAAGCCTCCCCGTCTCAGTCCAGCACCTTGGATCCAAGCGGATTGCCCCCACAAGGGGAAATCTTGTACGAGCAACTACTCTTTGAATAATATAATCAGCGAGTTTTGTCAAATAGTAAGAATGGCCGGCCGGTGCATGGAGAGGGGAGTCTTTTATATTTCCCCAATTCTGACACTCAGGTCTCGTCATATCGAAAGCACTCAACTGTATGATCGTTTACCATGCCTACAGCCTGCATAAATGCATAACAG
>PPDG01000285.1 GCA_002899795.1 Desulfobacteraceae bacterium
CTCTCCACTCATTCTTGTTAGTTCATGAAAGCTACATCTCTTGCAATATGCTAGGACCATTGTTTCTCTCCAGATGAGTATCTATTGTCTGTTAAACTGTTTGGATAACCTATTTTCACTGCTGCGCCATTTAGAGGACTATCCCCACTAACAATAACCACCAGGCAAAAGCGAGAAAAATCATTACGGTTAAATCTTTTGGAGTAGGCGAAGGTATCATTCTCCGAGAGGTTCTTCTTCCATTTCAATCTTGCGTTGCTCTAGTGAATATTTCAGGAACTTCCTTTCTGCGTTTCTGTAGTCTTTTTCTGAGTAGTGATTACGGTTCTCTGGAATGCGGGATATATTCATGTAAATCTTCATAAGTGCCTTGATACCCCGATTTGCCTTCAAATCGCACCCTATTTCGGCAATGATTCAGGCTTGTTCAGAAAATCAGATAATTGAGTCTCGTTCAAAGCCAGATCTCTTTCTGTTTAGAATTGGTTTTTTCATCTGTCGTGAGTAGCCATTCGTACTTACACGTTTTGTTGCAGAAGTAATAGGTCTCATTTCGGCTGCAGTGAGTGCAGAAGTCGTAGTCCTCAAAAATCTGTTCTTTACAGTGGGTGCAGGTAATTATCATTTCTCATGTTCCCTAATTGGAGGAGGCGGTGGGAGTCGAACCCACGACCCCAGCACCGCAAACTTTCACTGTCCAAACTGCTGAGTCTCGCCTCCACGATGCATTTTGACTAAACAATAATTGTGCCATGCAGGAGTCTAGCTTGTTTTTCGTTTATTTATAGGAACTTAACCGTTATTATGGTGCGAACCAGGTATGGAAGCCTGGGCATTTTAGGTCATAGTTTGAGAAATAAAATTCCAATTGTGAGCAACCAGAGAGAAAAGGAGGCGGGCAGTAAGGACAGGTTTGAGTGGATATGAGGTTAAGAAACGTATACTCACCTCGATCACAGGAAAAGTTACATTACATCCATTAATCTACACCTCTGTCTGATTGAATCTAGCACAAAATGTGGTAGCAAGTTCTTCAGGGACAAAGTATGGATTAAAGTGTGACAGGTGAACTCTCAGGGAAAGGTAAGAAGGTTCAGATAATAATGATGCATTTCATATATCAATTTGCTGGTCTGGATCAGCCATGAACATTGAAGACCTAAGACTGTCACATTCGTATTCATTTCAGGGCATCAGATAAAATCCAATGCACTTTCGCTGGCGGTCATTCAACCCAGTGAATTCTATGCCTACCTGATTACCTTTAACCTGCTTGACGACTGCTTTTAATTTAATCCAGTTCCTATCATTGTTATTGAGCAAGAAGTTTACCTCGATCATGGAGAAAGTCTAAATTATATCTTTTAATCTAAACCCTAACGGTTCAGGTTTGCAACGTTAGGGTAAACTCGGCTTGAATTTGATCTGGCAGAATATGCTGAGAATTGTCAAGACAGGGGTACTGAAATACTGGAGTGCGGATCAGTTAAGATTTTAGAAGGCAGATTCCAGATTTCAAATCCTAAATTCGCAACCTGCAATCTCAAATCTACAATCTTAAATCCTCTCTTGCTTAGGTTGTTTTGACCTCGATTTTTTTGCTTTTAATGGTTTCTGTCTTTCCCAGGATAATGAGCAGGATACCATCCTTGTAGCTGGCTTCTACCTGATCAGGATCTACTGTAGTTGGCAGCCGCATGGAACGGCTGAACTTACCGTATACCCGCTCAACTAGATGGTAGTTTTTCCCTGTCTCTTTGGCTCTCTGCTTCTTCTCACCAGTAACTGAAAGTATGTCGGAGGTGACCGAGATGTCGATATCTTTGGGATTGATCCCTGGAAGTTCTATTTCGGCCACCAGTCTCTCCTCGGTCTCTGCCAGGTCTAGGGATGGGTTCAAATCGTGCTCAAATGTTGAAGTAGAAAACTCTTGGGAGAACCGATTCCAAATGCGCTCCATTTCTTTCCTCATGCGCTCCAGTTCTCCCTTGATTGATTGTGGTCGAACTACCATCTCAGTTACACCTCCTTGACACTTGTTGCCTCCATTTACTACGGAGAGTACTCAAAAGCAGTGGGGGGAAATTAGATCTTACTTCTATAAATGGAGCTGAATTACATGAGGTAGGCAAGGATTGTCTTTTGGGTTTGCAACATTAGGGTATACTCAAGGGACTTCAAGATCAAACACATAAGGTGACTCTTCGCCACCCAGGATAATCCGATGTTTTCCACTTTCCAGTAACACTCGCTTCAGTTCTTCTCGGCCTCCAATCTTACTACCGTCAACCACGGTTCCGCGGCTGCTTACCGTATCAACCACATAATATTCGTTATCCACGATGGTTAGCAGGCAATGACATCGAGAAATTCGATATGGCTCAGTGTCTTCTATGTCCAAATCATTGGAGCCGAACACGCTGCTACTGGAGGTTCTGCCAATCTGAAACGGTATTTTGCTGATATCTATCTCCTTGCCTTGCATGGCTTGTTCAGCCTCTTCAGTCTTGGCCCTTAGTTGAAGCGGCTGAGTCGCCAATTCCACGGTCCCGGTGCTGGCTTGACCACAGAATGCCGTTACCATCTGGTTCAAATATCTGACGCGCTGAAAAACCTGTTTGAGTAACGGGATAACGGCGCGAGGGTTTTGCTCCAACATGGACTCAAAGCGCTCGCGGCTCAAAATTCTCACTTCAGTATCTTCCAGGGCAGCAATAGTGGCGGAGCGGGGTTTGTCATCGACAAGGCTCATTTCCCCAAAAATGTTGCCCTTTACCAATCTGGACAGTACTAGCTTTTCATCCCCTACTTTTTTGTACACTTCCACGGAGCCCGAAAGGATGAGATAGGCGTTAGAGCCGGTGGTTCCTTCGTGGATGATGGTGGCTCCTTTTTTGAATCTCACGGTGTCGGTCATGTTCGCGCACCCTCTGCAGTTGTGTATATCGATAGCTAAAGTACCATTAAATCAACGAATTAGTCAATGACATTCATCCACCGTATGGCATAGAGCACAAGGCAAAAGTGCTTCGCGGTTGGAGTTCGGAAGAGAGGGAACTTTTTGAGGGTCGATCATTGTGCTCGACAAAACCTTTTGAATCTACGTGAAATAGGGGTATTCTTGCTGCATGGTCAGTATTGAGTTCAACAAAGTAACCTTCTCTTACCAGGACGGCACGGAGGAACCGGTATTTTCCGATTTTGATCTGAGTATTACTGCTGGCGAGTGGGTGGCAATAGTGGGTCCTTCAGGCAGCGGCAAGACCACGCTCCTGAAGTTAATGAAGGGCTTACTGCAGCCCCAAGCCGGAGAGATCCGGATAAACGCCACTGTTCTTGCTGCAGGAGAACTCAACCACCTTGCAGCCTGTGCTTTTGCCAATCCTGAAAACCAGATTGTCTCACCGGTGGTGGCAGAGGACGTAGCTTTTGGTCTCGAAAACATGGGATTGGCTCCGGAGACCATTCAAGTCCGGGTAGAGGAAGCCCTGCGGTGGGTGGGCCTTTGGGAACGGGCGGCACATTTCAGCCACCATCTCTCCGGCGGGGAACAGCAGCGGTTGATCCTTGCTGGCGCTCTGGCACAGCAGAAAAAATGTCTCCTGCTGGATGATCCTCTTTGTATGGTTGCGGGACGGAGTCGCACTGAAATTCTAAACCTCCTGAAAAGTATCCAGGCGAGAGAGCCCTGCACAATGGTGCATACCACGCATCTTTTGGAAGAGGCTCTCCTCGCTGAGAGGCTGGTTGCCTTAGAAAATGGTACGTTAGTTTTCGACGACTCTCCAGGCCGGTTCTTACAGGAAAAGGAGCTTGTTGAGCAACTTGGCCTGGAAGTACCTGCCATTGCTGACCTCGGAGAGATGCTCGCTCGCAGGGGGCTGGTCGAACCGGGTGAAGTCATCACTCTTGAGCAATTACTGGAGCTCTTGACAGTTCCAGGGCCCAAACAAGATAATGAGAAGGAGTGACTCGAGGAGTAATGTATGGAGCAATGGAGTAGTGGAGTATTGCAAAAGCTCAAATTCCAAGCACCAAATCTCAGGGTTTTAGGTGTCAGGTGTCAGGAAAAAGAAACAAAGAAGCTGAAGCCTGAAACCTTACTGTTTGTTATTTGGAATTTTTAGTCACTTTAGTACTCTAACATTCCATATACTCCAAGTAGAAAGGGAGGTGAGGATAATGGCAGACGTCCAGGTGGGAGTGGTCAGAAATTTTTTCGCCAAACTGAGTGTGGCGGCCATTGAGGTGACAGGGGGGGAGTTCCAGGTGGGCGATGTGCTCTGGTTCAAAGGATACACCACCGATTTCAAAGAGGAAGTGCAGAGCATTCAGGAAGAAAAAGAAGCGATCACCAAGGCGGTAAAGGGACAACTTGTTGGTGTTCAGGTCAAAGAGCGGGTCAGGGAAAAAGATCTTGTTTACAAGGTGGCGGACTGAGTCATGCTGGAGGCAATAAATATAAGCCACACGTTCTCTGACTCCACGCCTTTCAGTCGCCAGGTGCTCAATGGGCTCGAATTGAAGTTGGCGCCTGGTGAGGTTGTTTTACTGACAGGACCGAGCGGCAGCGGCAAGACAACTCTTGCGCGAATTCTGGCTGGCTTGGTTCGGCCCGAGCGAGGAACGGTACGGATCAATGGGGAAGATCTCTATAACAGTGACGGTAGACGGTTGGCCACCACCGACCGGGTGGTGGTGGCGTTTCAGTATCCAGAGCGTCAGTTTTTCGCCAACACTGTTTGGGATGAGCTAAGTTGGGGCTTGCGAGTGGGGTACGGTATGGAAGGATCAGAAATTTCCCGCCGCCTGAGTAAGATATCCGAGGATATTGCTTTTCCCCTCGCCCAACTTGCCGATCGTTCACCCAGATCCCTGAGTTCAGGCCAACAGCGGAAGGCTGCGCTGGTGAGCCTGCTGGCCCTGGAACCGCAGGTGTTGATCCTGGATGAGCCGCTGGCTGGGTTAAATGTTCGGGAACGGAGACGAGTGGTTTCACTCCTGCAGCAATGGAACAGAGGGAATCGGACCATGCTGGTTATTGCCCATGAGCTGGAGTTATTTCTTGGTTGGGTGGGGAGAGTGGCTGTCATGGCCGCGGGGAGACTTACCTTTTGCGGTTCGCCAACCGAACTCTGTCAAACCAATGACCCGGTCGTGCGTCAGACGGCTTCACTACCGCCTATGGTCGAGCTCAGCTACTACTTGAAGCAATGTGGTTTCAGTAAAGGGCCGGTGAGCGCTGACAGCGCAACCGTCCGCCGGCAACTCGAGGAGGCTCTCACACAACTAAGACATAATTCTGAGGCAGGTACAAAATTGATTCCCCCCAAAAAAGAAAAACCCTCCGTTTTGTAGACTCCAGAGGGCTTATGTAATCACCTGCGTCAGGTGGTAAGCAGGTGTTAGTTTAGCGGATTTAGAGAGTATTTACATCAATGCTGCGAATATAGCGTTTAATATCCTCCATGAGCTCGTGAAGTCGAACGTCTTCCTCCACATCGCTATGGTCAGTATTCTCACGCTTGTGCCAGTTGCCAGTCAACTGTGATGACTGTGACTCCGAATGGCCCACCTTTTCCCTGGCCAAATGGAAACCGTGGGACAATGGGCTGGATCGCATCGGGTTAAAGAGCAGTTCATACCTCGGTGGTCCGTCTCGAAACAGGGTTACTGGCATTCTTTCCCTCCAAAAGCAGAGTTTCCCGCGGCTAACGAAATCTCCTTTGTTGTCTAGACAGTCGGGAAACCTATTCTTTTCTTACCGCCAGGAAGATAATCACGCAGAACAGACTTGTAAAGATGCGAAAAGAAGACCGGCCAATGATTTAGTCTTAGAAAACCTGGTCCCCGGTGCCAGGTCAGAGTTGAATGGCTTTGCCGGTAAAGATAGCGAGCTGTTTTGGAGTACTGGAGCATTGCAAAATATCAAATTCCAAGCACCAAATTCCAATACTAAATGACCAAAACAGGTTTGGAATTTCGAATTTTGGTCATTGTGATTTGTTTGATATTTGTTATTTGTGATTTGGAATTTTTAGTCACTTCAGCAGACTTCCCCATGAAGGAAAGACGTCAAATGCCCCCTCTGGAGGTGGTTCAAAGCCGGGTTCTCAGAGCCCGGCTTTTTTATTGTCTTTGGGCAGTGATTGTGGATTAGTCATTTGGCCAGGTTGCATCTGGTTATTTGGTCAAATTTGGCTATCCGGCCAACAGATGAACTATGATGAAGAGTTATATCTTGCTGGTTTTATAACGCTTTCCAGCTTTTCTTCTTCTTGGCATCACTTTCGCTAACAGAAACAATATTCACTACAACTACACGTGCACAGCTATTTTCGGCATGGGTGTTTGCGGGGGACTATATTTTTAATAAGCGGCCGAGCGAAAGATGCGGAGGTTGCATCTGGTGGTATGAAGGTCCTCTTCTGTGTGAGGGATGTCCTAATAACCCGGATACCAAAAGAAAGAAGGCGGGAGGTAGATAATGGTTGATCTTGAGAAGGGACTGAAGCCCTGTCCGTTTTGTGAGACCAAAGAGAACGGAGATGACAAAATCCGGATGCATCTTGCCGAGAATTCTGAAGGTTATTTCACAGTGGTCTGCTGGTGTGGCGGCTCAGGCCCAATAATGGAAAGTAAAAGGACGGCTATAGAGGCATGGAATGCGAGAGGTCCTGATGATCGACAACGGGTTCAGTACCCCTTCGACTCTTCAGAATGCAGTAATCCAGTTGGTTTCAGAGGGAACCTGAAGTCAGTGGCTCTGCCTACTATCCTGCAAATCTTATCAACTGATAACAGAACCGGGGTGCTGCACTTTGAACAGGGCCAGGCAATCAGAGCCATTTGCCTTAAAGACGGCAAAATTGTTGCAGCTAGCGGCAGAGAGAGACAGAGGCTGGGGCAAATCCTCTATGATAGAGGACTGATTTCCCAAGAACAGTTGGAGGAGGCCCTGGAGAAGACCAAGGAAGAAAAAAAGCGACTAGGGGAGGTGTTACTGGATCTGGGGTACATAAACGAAGACAGCCTGAAAGAATTGATCCGCTACCAGATCCAGGAGGCAGTGTTGGACATCTCACTTTGGGCGGAAGGGGATTTTGAATATAGGGATTGTCAGATGGAATTCGACGAAAGAGGTGTCGACGACATCAGTACCATGAGGATAGTTCTAGAAGCAGCTGCAAGAAAAGATGAATGGGCTTCTGCGTAACACTACTCCGCCCTTGGAAAGCTGATAAAAATCAGTCGTCTAGGGATCGCTGTAACGATCATTGCACAGCTTAGCGCAAGTGCCATACCAGATCTCAACCACATCAGTGGATCTTCCTAAAGTTTGAGATCGCCCTCAGCAACCTGTTGAACCTGGTCGCAGTCCAGCAAGGTTACCTGGTCTCGATCAACCGCCACGACACCGTGCTGCTGGAGCTTTTTAAAGGTCCGGGAGAGGGTTTCGCTGATTGTCCCCAGCCTCGCCGCCAGGGCGCTTTTGGTGGTTTCAAGCTGGACTCTGACACCGTCAGTTACTTCCCCGTGTTCATCCCGGGCTCGTGTCAGCAGGTGACGACAAAGCCGAGCGGTAACTTCTCGGAGGGAGAGATCTTCAATTTTCTGGTTCAGGGATTGCAGTAGGGACGCCATGGTGGCGATCATATTGAGGGCCAGCTGTGGGCTACGTTGGATGAGAGTGCGGAAGTCGTTGGCGTCAAAGTAAACAATTTGGCATGGGCTCATGCATTCCGCGAAGACAGGGTAGGTGAGCCCGGAGAA
>PPDG01000407.1 GCA_002899795.1 Desulfobacteraceae bacterium
CAAGTGATTCATGAAATATCCGGGCTCTAGGGAAAAGGCAAGCTTGCGTTCTCTGGGCGATATGGTTAAACTCTTTTCCGCGCATTAGATGAGGCTGCAGTAATGACTAAGAAAGTTTTTCCGATAATTCTGCTAAGTCTACTCCTTGTTAGCTGCGGGTTACGGTGGCAGGGTCAGGGACCGGGGCCGAGAGATGAGGGCTCACCGCCTCAAATCCTTGCCTCTTATGCCGAGCAGGTGGTTCGTCCTGGTGAACCGTGGAAGGTATATTTGAGAGTCAGGGATGTGGATTGCGACATGACCTACGTGATTACCGACCTGTGGCAATCAGGAGGAGGTTCGTATCCAGTCAGTTTCATACCTATAAGGGGGCTTCCTTGCCCAGAGCTTGTGGGCTACGTTTTTCTGAAGACCCCGGCAGATGGAGCTCTGATCTGGGAGCAATTTCAAGCGAAGCTGTTTGTGCGTGATCGGCGAGGAAATCGCAGCAACTCAATTCAGTTGCCGTTAAGCTTTGACCAGGTGTCGGCAACAAAACCGCCTGAGCAATGGCGAGTCGCCACTGTCGTTTCTATTGGCGCCGTAAATATTGATCTGATAAACAAACAGGATATGGACTCAGGAAGATAAAAGGCAGAGGGCATAGAGCATAGGGCAGAAACTAGGCACTAGATACCAGGCACTAGGCACCAAAAAGAAGGAGAAAGGAGTCAGAATCCAGAATTTAGGTTTCAGATTCTCTGTCTGTTTTTCCTGACACCTGACACCTTGAGATTTGGTGTTTAGGATTTGGGATTTCAAATTGAGTGAGAGATTGCAGATTTGAGATTGTAGATTGATTGTCGCAGAGCGCTAAGCGCAGAGCGTTTAATCTTTTTTCGCTATGCTCCATGCTCTATGCTCTAAGCGAAGACCCTTACCATCAGGGGGATAGCCACGAATGTTCCCAATGAACTCCCTATATTCGTAAACACGACAACTAATAATATTCTGGTTATCTTATTTTTCCAAAATCCTTTCAGCGATGAGATGTCCTCAGGCAATCTTTCGAAGTCCCTCACTTTTGGTTTGCCTAGAAAAGCCTCCACGAGCCCTGAAACCCACCCCGCCGCGATCATGGGATTGAGTGAAGTAAGTGGAGAGGCGACAATAGCTGAGAGGACCGTCAGGGGATGGCCAAAGGCGATGGCGGCGCCAAGACCTGCCAACACACCATTTGCCAGCACCCACCATTTGATCATATGACTGGTTGTGGCAGCTCCAGCAGTGAAAAAGCCGAGGACAAACAACCCCACTATGAATACGGGAATAATCCATTTGATCAGAGTGACCCACTGGCTTTTAGGAGGAATTTGCTCGAGCGCCTCCATATCCACCGGTAGATTCCAGTGATGTTCTATACCGGGGATATGCCCGGCCCCGACTACTGCCACAATCTTCTTGCCGGGAGCGGTTCTGATCTTTTGAGTAAGGTACTGATCTCTTTCATCGATGAGGATGTGCTTCATTTCTGGAAGTTCTTCTCCTATCTCTGAGAGCAGGGTTTCCAGGACATCCTTTTTTTTCATTTTCTCTATATCTTCCTGGGTTATGGCATCCAGCTCCCCTGCCGAAGTGATGAACTGGGCTAGCAGCTTTATTTTTGTCCACAACCCCATCAACCGCCAGGTTCTTGACAGGGTGGTGCGAATGTCCCTGTCGGTGAGATGTATGCTGGCCCCTACTTCCTCTGCCGCCTGGATGGCTCGCATCATTTCTTCCCCGGGTTTGCTCCCGAGTTTCTGACCGATCTTTTTCTGGAAATATGCAAGCATGAGATTTGACAGCAAGAGAAAGGCCTTCTTTTCCTTGATTACCTTGAAAAGGTTGGTATCCTGCCATTTTTTCTTTTGTGTTAATGATTGATATCTGGAATCACAGAGTTCGACACAGACGGTATCAGGCCTTTCCCTCTCAATAACTTGACCGACCAGATCGGCACTCTCCTTTGACACGTGGGCGGTTCCGATAAGGAGTATTTCCTTGTCCTCAAAGGTCAGATGGTGGACATTGTCGCTGTTGGTCATGGAACTCTCGTATACTCCGTATTATAGCGGCCTAAGGGAGCCTTATTGAAGATTTAGCAAAGAGGCACAGGTCTGATTGAAATCCGAAACAATTTCGAATTTGAGTGTGAAGCACTCTTTCGTGTCCAGAAATGTAAGATTTATCCCGGGTTAAATCAAGCTATAAGAAGGGGATGGAGAAAATTATGGTGGAACTAGGCGGATCTAGTGGCCCTTAATTGGTTGATGAAATTAGCGAACGCTATTGATGAGAAGTAGACTATCTTGGTTTGTGGTCCAAAGCAGATTTCATCACAATCAACCACTTTATACCGTTCAAATGGCTTTAGAACCTCGCCATTTAGCAAGGTTCCGTTTTGGGAATCACAATCGACCAGGTAACAGGCTGCCCTTGATGGATGTATGTATAGATATGCATGCGCTTTAGATATTGTACTGTTGTAGAAAACGATGTCATTGGTTGCAGCGCGTCCGATGGTGATGGTATTTTTTGCCTTGTCAGACTTCCTTCTCTTTACTTCTACCACTCTCGACTCGAGCACGCTGGCAACCGAGAAGTCGCGTGTGATGGGTTGCATTGCGTGGTCATCATCCAATGAGACCGTATTGAACTGAAAAACTACCTTGTCGTCCAGTACATTCTGTGATTTCTCCAGCAGAAATCCATGCGGGTTGGCTCGAATAAAATCGGCGAACTCTATGGCGGAAGCGGTTTGGAGGTAATATGAGATTTTGTTGTACCTGGATGTTCCTGCTATTTCAACATGGTCGATTTTCTCGAATTCCTGAAAATCTTTACTGAATTCTAAAGCGATTCCTTCGTTTTGCTGGTCGACCCTTTTGACCTCGGCCTCACCCCGGAGGCCAACGGATTTGCCTCTATCAGTAAAGCTGGGTGGGAGAAAAAAGGTGATGACTGTCTGGTCTCCGGTCTGGAAGGCGCGCCAGTCTTCGACTTTGATATAAGCCCCTCCCTGGCTGATATTCTCTGTTACGCCCTGGGTTTCATACTCGCTTCTGGGGGTAAATATCTGGGTGATAAATTGACGATTAATCCGAACGTATCTTCTCCGTTCATCACTACCGGTCATGAGCTTGCCGTCTTCCCTTGGTGCGTTGTATGGGCAGTGCGTTGACTTTACCGGTCAGGTGCGCCTTTTGCAGTTAATTCAAAAAGATGCAAATTTTATGCCCACTTACGTGGCAATGAAGTTGGCCGACGCCTTGTGGATCTACGCTCAGACTGCTCCGGTTTTTTCCGGCTCCACTGCACACATTCATGTTCACCTTGACAAATTAATATGCACTTGCATTGAAAGGTTTCAGGTGTCGGGTGTCAGGTGTCAGGAAAGAAAAACAAAAAAACTGAAACCTGAACACTGAAACCTGAAACCTTGACACTGGGAATTTTTTGGCTATTGCTCAAAATCCAATGCCCGTCCTTGCCGCCAGCCTTCCCACCTGAGTTTCAGCCCCATCAGGAGATCCCATTCGATGGGCACGATGAATAGGGTCAGAAAGGTGGCGGTGCAGAGACCGGTCACAAAGGTGGAGGCCATACTGCCCCAGACCACTGAATAGCTTGGAATGCCGAAAGCCATGGGGGCAAGGCCCAAAGAAGTGGTGAGAGTGGTGAGCAAAATGGGTCGTAGCCGGGTACGGATGCCGTGGTTGATAGCTTCCCGGCGTGACATACCGCTGCGGTAGCCCCTGTTTATGAAGTCTATGAGTACCAATGAGTCGTTCACCACCACGCCGGTGACACCCACAACAGCTATGAAGCTGTTCACGGTGAAGAGACCCTGGGTGACGAATTTCCCGAAGACGACACCGATAAGGGAGAAGACCACAGCAGATAGGATAATAAGCGGTTGGAGGTATGAGCGGAACTGGGTAGCCAGGATCACGTACATAATGAGCAAGGCAACAAAGAAAGCATAGGCCAGGGAAGTGTAGGAGCGCCGGGTGGATTCGAACTCACCCGAGAAACTTATCTCAGCGCCCGGATATTTTCCTTTTATCGCCTGGTAATAAGCACCTATCGCATTGACCACCGCGGGTGTAGATGTTTGAGCACCGGGTCTAATATTGGCGGTCAGAGTAATGGCACGCTTGGTCTGATAACGATCGAGTTTGTTTGGTTCAATATATGATTCTGTTGTGGTCAAGTCTCCCAACCGCAATGGTCCTGACGGGTGTTGCAGTATTGGGATGGAGAGAGCTGCTTCAGGGGCATCAAGATATTTTTCGTCTATCTTGAGTTTGAGGTCAACATCTTCGTCGTGGGTGCGGAAATCGCCCACGAAGCGTCCGTCGAGTACTGAAGCAGCAAGCCTAGAGACAGCAAGCGGTGTGAGCCCGTATTCAGCGGCGCGCTCCTTATCCACCCGGAACCTGTAGACGCGGTTCGATCTCCCCAGATTGTCACTCAGGTCGATGAGGTGGGGTGCGATCTTATCATTGCTGTTCAGAAAACCATAGACGTCCTGTGCCAGGTCTTTAACCATCTCAGGATCCGGACCGACCACGCGCACGTTAATGTCCTTGCCCGTGGGCGGTCCGCTTTTTTCTGGCCGGACGCGAACGCTCCAGCCGTCTTGTTCAAAGCGAGCAAGCTGCTTTCTCACATAGTCCAGATGGACAATGGGATCGGTTTTGTGATTTTCAGGGAAATTCTGCTCCTCTTTCCTGGGCATTTCCACATAGACATAGCCGAGGTTGCTGCCAAAGACCGGCTGGTAGTCCTCATTGACATAGAAACCGGCCATTCCAGTGGCGGATCTTAGCTGGCCGGGTCTGCCGGGCAAAATAAACTCGGTGATTTCTTTGAGTTTTAGGTTTGTGGTTTCGATGGGCGTTGCCACCGGACCTTCCAGTTCAATGTAGTAATAGGTGTACTCATCCGGGAAAAATTTGATCTTGATCAGAGGAATTTTCCCCGATATTGAAACGGCCAAAATGAATACGGAAGCAACAAAGGCCACCATTACCAGGCCAAGACTTTTGAAGCGGTGGCGAAAGCTGAAGTCGACGAGCCTGTTGGTTCCTTTTAAGAGCAAGGACATGACCCAACGTTCTTTGCTGGCCGGCTTGGGTTTCACAGCCTCTTTCTCAGCGGACCGCCAGCCCGGCCAATCAATGAAATGCGAGGGCAAAATGATGAGGCATTCGAAGAGCGAGGCGACAATGGCGGCGGCAACTGCGATAGGTATCTGGGCAAAGAATTCTCCCGTGGACCCGGACATAATCAGCATGGGCAGGAAGGCTGCCACAGTGGTGGAAGTCGCAGCAATCACCGGAGCTGCAACCTCTGAAACCCCATTTATTACAGCCTCCTCAAGGGGCTCGCCTTCTTGCAGATGGCGGTAGATGTTTTCAACTACTACAATGGCATCGTCAACGATGATGCCGCTCACCAGAACAAACGAAAACAAGGTAATTTCATTCAGAGAACTGTCCAAGAGCCACATAATGATCATGGTCACCAGGAAGGAGAACGGGATGCCAACCATGGTGAGAATGGCGTTGCGCAGCCCCATGAAAAAAAAGATGAGGACACTAACCAGACAGATACCAACGAGTAGATTCATTCCCAGGGTTGAAATGGAATCGTCTATGTAGACGCGCTGGTCCTGGGTCAGTACCGCGTCCACTTCTTCCTTTTCCAGTAGCGGCTGGAAACGGGCCATGATCTCTTCAATCATCGGCATGATGTCAAGCGCATTTCCATCCTCAGTTTTAATAACTCTCAAAGTGACACAATCTTTGCCGTTGACCGAGGTGATGACGTACGGGTCCCGGTAGGACATTCGAGCCGATGACAGTACGTTTCCAACAGTCAAAAAAGAGCCGTCGCTGTCTCGTCGAATAATAGTTTCGGCGATTTGCTGGCGGGATCGGTAGCGTTCGTCCACAACTATGACGAATTCGCCGCCATCGTCGGTGTAGTGGCCGGCTGGCAGGGAAATGTTTGCCTCGCTGAGCGCCCGTGCCACCTCGTCGAACGTGACCCCGTATTTGTCCAGGAGCAGGGGATTCAAATAGACGTGGAACTCCCTGATATATTCTCCATTCAACTGCACTTCTTTGACGCCAGGTATTTGGCGCAGATGAAGCTTCATCTCCTCTGCCATCAAGGAAAGGGCGCGGTTGGTACGATCGCCGATGAGATTGACCGATGCTACGGGGAGCCATTCACTGACTCTGATCTCGGTAAAACGTGGCGGGTCGATGCCGTTGGGCAACTCGTTCATGATGCCGAGGACTTTGAGGCGCAACTCCTCATAAAGCTTGTCATAGTCTGTGTCATCGATGAATTTCACCATTATCATCGATCGTTCACGGTAAGAGGTGGAGCGGATGAACTCCACGGACTCCAGGTCGTCCAAGGCCTCTTCAATTTCATCGGTAATAAGGGATTCCACCTCTTCCGGAGAGGCGCCCGGCAGTACGGTATTTATCTGCACCTTGCCCATCTGGACATCTGGATAGCGTTCAACGGGCAGATCAAAAAGGGAAAACAGGCCGACGGCCATGGCCAGTGCGAAGAGCAGGTTGACCAGGACGGTTTGTCGTAGGACGTAACGAAAGAAAGGCTTCATGATTTGCTGTTAGGGCTTGACCCTGAATTTGTCTCCGGGATTCAATTTCGAAGCGCGGACCCGATAGGTGTTATCCGGCCCATCACCGAGAAATAGTACTCGGATCTTCTCACCATTGGCTCGCGTGAGCCAGAATTCCTCATAGCGTTCTGCAACCGCCGCAGCAGGAATGAGAACCGCCCCAGATGGATCGGGCATTTCGAGAGTGAGCTCTGCACGCAAGCCACCTCGGTTTTCGGAAAGGGTATCGGTTACAGCCAGCTCAACGTTGATTTTGCGCGTTTCAGGATCGAAGGCCGGGGAAATGCGGGCCACCGAGGCTTTGAGTGAGATAGTGTTTTGGCCCTCTCCGGGCAGCAACAGTTCAATTGGTCCTTTGATTTTTTTGAGAGCGCGGTATTCCTCGGGCGACAGGGCGAACGGTACAAGCAGAGTGCGAAAATCGCCTGCTTTGCCGAGGTGTTTGCCCACTGATACCCATTCGCTCGGCTCTACATCACGCTGGATAATGGACCAGCCCTGAGGAACTTTGATGTGGTGACGACTGCGCCGCTCGTTGAGTTCATTTTCCTGTACTTTGAGCGTCTTTATTTGAAATTCAGCCTGGTCCAGTTTGTTCTGAATTTCGTCTAGTCTTGACTGGGCAGCGGTCTCCCGCTCTACCAGCTTCTCAAAACGACCGACTTCCTTGGCGTGAAAAGCGATCATGTTTGTTAGCCGCGCTTGATCCACCCGGTTCTTTTTGAGGGCGAGATCAATGAAAATTGTGTCCAACACGGCAAACAAGCCGTTTTTTCCTATTTGATCACCCACGTCAGCGGTGACTTTGGCGCAACGTCCGGCTTCCTCACTGACGATGTCCATTACGTATCGTGCCCTGGTATATCCGGTGAGCCTGACCCTGCGCATGGCGGGCTTGGCGACAACAACGTCTCCTTGTGCTGAAGGCGGCACAATTTCGCTACCCACCGCCTCAATCGACTGGAGGACAGTGATGATAGCAACTGAAAATACTATTATTTTGCCTAGAGCAGTGGTCTTCATC
>PPDG01000318.1 GCA_002899795.1 Desulfobacteraceae bacterium
CGGATATGGCCGTCCTTCCTGGCGTCCTCGGGTGTTCCTTCGACAGGCTCAGGACAGGCTCCCCCTGCGACGTACCATTCAGGTACGCCTCGGAACCAACACCCTGTGGTTGCCAGGTGGCACGCCCATCTTGGTGGTCTCGCGACAGCAATTGATCCAATATCCGGGTTAGAATTGGCGAGAAGCCTTGGGTGGGTAAATCTAAAACAGGAGGGCAAGCGATTCTAGCCGGTGTGGCTTTGCAACATCAGGGTTTTTAAACCTCAAAGGGATTCTGCATCATGATTGTCTGCTCGCGCCCAGGGCCCACTGAAACAATGGAAAGTGGGATTTCGGCCAATTCTTCGATGGCTCGTAAATAGCTTTGAGTGTTGGCAGGGAGGTCCGAAAACGTGCGGGCGCTAGTGATGTCCTCACTCCAACCGGCAAAGTCCATATACGAAGGTTTGCAGCTCTCCAAGGTGAAGCATTCATTGGGAAAATTTTCCATGGAGCTAGTCCCATGAACATATGAGGTGGCAATGCGTATCTGCTCAAGACCACTAAGCACATCCAGCTTGGTAATGGTTAGGCTGGTGAGTCCGTTCAGGCGAGCGGCATTTTTCAACACCACCATGTCAAGCCAGCCGCAACGGCGAGGTCTACCCGTGGTGGAACCGAATTCCGCTCCTACTTTCTGGAGATGCTTGCCAACTTCATCCTCTAGTTCGGTGGGAAATGGCCCTCCTCCCACGCGAGTCGTATAAGCTTTGCAGATGCCAATGACGGTATCAATGCGGGTGGGACCGATGCCGGCACCGGAGCATGCACCACCGGCAACTACATTTGAAGATGTAACAAAGGGGTAGGTGCCATGGTCAATGTCCAGGTGGGTTCCCTGAGCCCCTTCAAAAAGGATGTTCTTCCCCTGGCGCCGACCCCTGTCAAGCAACTCGGAGACGTTGCCGGCATAGGGTCGAAGCTGCTCGCCATAAGCGAGGTATTGATCAGCAATTTGGTTGTAGTCTAAAGGCTTGGCACCCAGGAATTTTTCTAGATAGAAATTTTTTTCCTCCAGGTTTGCCTTGAGCTTTTCCGTGAACATTTTCGGGTTTATCAGCTCGTGGAAGCGAATTCCGGCACGACTCGCCTTATCTTCATAACAGGGACCGATACCCCGGCCGGTGGTGCCGATCTTGCTCTTACCCTTGCGGAGTTCCCGGGCGTTATCCACTGCCTGGTGGTAAGTCATGATCACGTGGGCTTGTCCACTAATGACCAAATTGTCCGGACTCACTTGCACCTGGTGGCTGCTGAGATTCTCTATTTCTCCAAGTAGCACCCCGGGGTCCACCACCACTCCATTGCCAATGCAGCAGGTTTTGTTCGGATGCAGGATTCCCGATGGGATCAAGTGCAAGATGAATTTTTCATCTTCCACCACCAACGTGTGGCCGGCGTTGTTGCCTCCCTGAAATCGGACAATGTAATCGGCAGACTCACTCAGGAGATCAACAACCTTACCCTTGCCCTCGTCGCCCCACTGGGTTCCAACCACAATTACGTTTGCCATGGGGTAAACCTCTGTATGTTTGGATTATTGGAGTAATGGGAAAATGGAGTGTAGGGGTGTTGGTTTTGGCAGCTCTGTGAATTCAGCTCTTCATTACCGATGACTCCATTTCAAGCCCGAAAGAGGATAATGGATTGGGTAAGAAATGTCAAACGGAAGGTAGACCCTGTGCGACCGTAACTACAAAGATCAATATGTTCGCTACGGGCATAGAGCATGGAGGTTCAGCAGGCAGATTGCAGCAGGCAGCAGGCAGTGATAACTAGGAACTAGACACTATGCACTAGGCACCAAAAAAAAGGAGTCAGGTGTCAGAATCGAGGAGAAAAGCAAACAATATTGAGTTCCTATCAACTACTGACTACCGGCTACTGGATTCTCTGTTTTTTCCTGACACCTGACACCCGACACCTGAAACCTTTAATACCTCAATCTAAAATCCTCAATTAGGCTACTGCCATTGACCGTAAACGGCGGACGCGCTCCTCCATGGGTGGATGGGTACTGAACCATTTGGAGAAGCCACCACCACTGAGCGGATTTACTATGAACATATGTGCTGTTGCTGGCTTGGCCTCCTGCATGGGTATCCGCTGAGAAGCGGACGCCAGCTTTTCCAGGGCGCTGGCCAGACTCCTGGGATTTCCTGCCAAACGGGCGCCGGTCTCATCGGCCAGATATTCCCGAGAGCGGGAGATAGCCATCTGGATCAGCATGGCGCCAAGCGGAGCTAGTATGGACATGAGAATGAGACCGATGATGCCGCCGCCATCGTCGTCGTCAGAGCCTCCCAAGCCAAAAATGGCGGCAAAGCGAGCCATGCTGGCAAGCATCATCACTACCCCGGCTAAGGTGGCGGCAATGGAGCCGATGAGAATGTCACGATTTTTTACATGTCCCAGTTCATGGGCCAACACCCCTTTTAGTTCCTCAGGATTGAGGAGGCGGACGATGCCTTGGGTAACCGCCACCACCGCGTGTTCAGGGTTGCGGCCGGTCGCAAAGGCATTGGGGGCCTCTGAGGGAATCATATAGATGCGCGGTTTGGGCAATCCCCCACGCTGCGCGAGTTCGTCCACCATTTGGTGAATCTCCGGGGCTTCAGTGGGGGTAAGCTCTTTGGCCCGATACATGGCCAGGACAATCTTGTCTGAAAACCAGTAACTGCCAAAATTCATGACCATGGCGAAAACAAAGGCGATCATCATGCCCTGATTGCCACCAAACATTCTGCCAATTAGAACGATTAACACGGTAAGGGCTGCCAGCAAAACCGTGGTTTTGAGCTGGTTGGCCATCATAGGTTGTACCTCCTGTTACATTGTAGGTTTCGGGTTCATTATTGAAAGAAGAACCCCATAAACGCTGGATCCAAGATTTCTTTGAACCAGAAAGAATTTAATGTCAAATGGTGCTTTTGTCAAGATGGAGTCGAGAGGGTCGGCTGCTGCAAGTTAATGATATTAGACATTAAATCAGGAGCACTATACAAATGTAACTCAGCGATGCGGGACGGGACCCCTGAAGGAGTACTTAATCCCACATCCAGCATCAATTGTTCAATTAGAGGGCTGGGGGCTTGACTTGATTTTGGAGTTAAAAATTGAGCCGAGTCTCCGGAAAAAAAACAAAAGCATCAGCCCCGCCAACAGCAGGGCAGTTCCGAAATGGAGCCATAAGGGCAGTAGTTCGCTAGTAGCGACGGCCAGATTTGCTTGCAAGGAAATCCCGAGGAAGCCGTAAAGCCAATCAGTCGCCAATCCCAGCAACACCGCAAAAATCGCAATAGATCCCAGGTAAATAATCACACCCCGTTTCCCCAGCACTCTGGTAAGCACCGTGAGGGAGGCAATATTGGTGGCGGGGCCTGCCAACAAAAATACTAAAGCTGCTCCGGGACTCACCCCTTTTAGGATCAAGGCCGCAGCCACCGGGGTGGAAGCGGTGGCGCAGATGTAGGTGGGGATACCGGCGGCAAGCATGAAAAGCATGGTGGCAATGCCACCCCCAAGATACTTGCTCGTTAGATCCTGTGGTAACAAAAGAGTTATGGCTCCCGCCACGATGAAGCCTGCAAAGATCCAACCAGAGAGTTCACGAAACAGATCGAAGAAACCATATCGGATTCCACTCCATAGCTTTTGGCCTAAGGTGTGGTGCTTGCTGTGCTCCTCCGGCGGGCAATCTTGACCATCGCAGCAACCATCGACGCGGCAATTTATATCAGGTGGCAACGAGACTGTGTCCTTGGCCTCCCAGGAGATAAAGTTCTCCGTAATCCCAGCGGCAAAAGCGGTAAGAAAGGCTGCAACCGGTCTAATGATTGTCATGAGGGGATCCAGGAGGGCGTAGGTAATGGCGATGGAGTCCACTCCTGATTCGGGGGTGGCGATTAGGAATGCCGCGGTTGCGCCCCGATTGGCTCCCTGCTTTCTCAGACTGGCTGCGGCGGGCAAAACTCCGCAAGAGCAAAGAGGCAAGGGAATGCCCAGCAGAGCTGCCTTGAATACAGAACGTACTCTGCCGCTGTTTAGGTGTTTGGCAATGGTCTCAGGCGCTAGGAAAAGGTGCATAAGGCCAGCGACCAAAACTCCGAATATCAGATACGGGGCGGCCTCCACGAAAAGGTCCCAACTGGCCTGGGCTATTTGCACAAGAACGGTCATTATCAATCCCGTAGATGCTCCAAAGTGATATTGATTAACTGGGACACATGGTTGTCGGTCAAGCGATAATAGAGTACAACTCCATTGCGGCGATTGCTAACAAG
Source organism: Desulfobacteraceae bacterium (assembly GCA_002899795.1). GTDB lineage: Bacteria > Desulfobacterota > Syntrophobacteria > BM002 > BM002 > BM002. The sequence goes on from PPDG01000318.1 coordinate 4,323, forward strand.
CTGCAGGTTCCTTAGCAGACGGAGCTGATGGCTCACCGCCGATTCTGTTAAACCCAGCATGGCGGCCAAATCGCAGACACACATCTCCTGTTTTTCCAGAGCCCAGAGGATTTTCAACCGAGTCCCATCCGCCAAGGCTTTGAATATCTGGGCCAAGCTCGCGGTTTCATTAGGGGCAAGGGCAGATGCTCTCGCCTCTTCCACCGCTTGTCGGTGAATAAGCCGACAATCACAGAGATCGTTTGCTTGCTTTGGCAAAACGTTTCTCCTTTCTTATCTGAGTATATGCTCAAATATACATATATAGAGAGAGGTTGTCAAGGGAGGGGTAGTAATCAGTTGACTGTCCTTTGGAAAATCTGCTACTTTTGGCCGCACATTACTCAAAAGAAGGGATAGTCATTCGTGGTTGCCCGCCTGGAAATCACCCTCAAACCTGACCTATTTGATGCCGAAGGAGAGGCAATCAGGCGCAAAGCCAGGGACTATTTTAATATTCAGCTGGACGAAGTACGCACCATTCACGTCTTGACCATTGACGCGCAACTAACCCAAGAGCAAATCGAATCAGCCCGCCGCCAGATCTTCACCAATCCGGTCAGTCAAATATCTTCTTTCAAACCATTGGCCACACCCTTTGACTGGGCAATCTGGGTTGGCTTCCGTCCTGGAGTGAGAGATAATCCAGGGAGCACAGCGGTGGAGGCAATGGAAGATCTTTTCAAAATTCGTTTCCAACCTGGAGAAAACGTTTACACCTCTCGGCTGTATCTTCTCCGTAGTGAGCGTCTGGGGAAGAGCAAGAGAGGGCACCGGGCGGTGGAAGGAATTGCCAAGCAGCTTCTGGCCAACGACCTGATTCAGCAGTGGCGAGTCTACTCTGGAGATGAGTGGAATCCTGAGGAGGGCATTGGCATAATCATCCCCAAGGTTCGACTTGCACACCAGCCCTCGGTTGAGACACTTTCCATCTCCAGTGATGCAGAGCTGGAGCGCTTGAGCTTGGAGCGCAACCTGGCCTTGCATCCCAGGGACATCCCGGTTATACGTTCTTACTTTCTTCAGCCTGAGGTGCGGGATGGACGCAGTAAATTCGACCTGTCTGACCCCACAGATGTGGAACTGGAGTACATTTCCCAGGCGAGGAGCGACCACTGCAACCACAACACTTTCCAGGGTAAGTTTTACTATCATGATCTGAGTACGGGCGCACAAGAGGTGGTGGATAACCTTTTTAAAACTTGTATCGAGGCCCCCACTCTAAGGTTGCAAAAAGAAAAAGACTGGGTCATCTCTGTGCTTTGGGACAATGCTGGAGTTGCTCGTTTCGACCAGGATACATACTACGTCATTACCGGAGAGACCCACAACAGTCCGTCCAACATGGAGGCGTACGGCGGAGCGCTTACTGGCATTGTAGGGGTCTACCGGGATCCAATGGGAACCGGAAAGGGTTCCCGGCTCATTGCAGGGACCTATGGTTATTGTGTGGGATATCGAGATTACCGTGGTCCCCTGAAACCGCATTTGCATCCGCGGCGACTTCTGGACGGTGTTATTGAAGGTGTGCGGGATGGCGGTAACAAGAGTGGCATACCCACCCCTTACGGCCAGGTTTTTTTTGACCACGGTTACATGGGTAAATGTCTGGTTTTCGTGACTGCCATAGGGTTGATGCCGGCCACTGTATCGGGTACTCCCAGTGAGAAAAAAACCACCACCGCTGGCGATTTGATCATTATGTGCGGTGGCCGGATAGGCAAAGATGGTATCCATGGGGTAACTGCTTCCAGTGAGATCTACAGCGAACATACCCCGGCCGGTCATGTGCAAATAGGTGATCCCTATACTCAAAAGAAAATGCACGATTTTCTCTTGGAAGCGCGAGATGAGGGATTGATTGCTTTCATAACCGACAATGGGGGTGGGGGGCTTTCGTCTTCCATAGGCGAGTCGTCCCTATTTTCTGGAGGTGCTTTTGTAGAACTGGACGAAGTTCCACTAAAGTACGAAGGTTTAGATGCCTGGGAAATCTGGGTTTCGGAGAGCCAGGAACGAATGACAGTGGCGGTGAAACCCCAACAGCTCTCACGGTTCATGCAGCTTTCCCAGAAGCACGAGGTTGAGTCTACAGTTATCGGTCACTATACAGACAGTGGCAAACTGCACATTACCTCCCAAGGCAAGACCTGTGCCTACGTGGACCTGGCGTTGCTTGAATCCGGTTTTCCCCAATGGGAGTTCGAGGCGGAGTGGGTAGGGCCGGAGCATAGAGGACTCAGGGAACCTGTATTGGGCCCACCAGATAATCAGCGGCGCATCCTGCTCACTATGCTGAGCCGCGCCAACATATGCTCCAAAGAGTGGATCGTTCGCCTGTATGACCACGAGGTCCAGGGAACCAGCGCCATTAAACATCTGGTGGGAGTTGAGAGGGACGTCCCCAACGACGGTGTGGTTTTACGCCCACGTCTGGATTCCCTTCGCGGCTTGGCAATAGCACAGGCACTCAATCCAACCTATTCCCGCATTGACGCCTACCATATGGTGGCTTGTACCATTGACGAGACGGTGCGGCGGTTGTTGGCTGTGGGCGGTGGTTTTCAGCATCTGGCGGGGGTGGACAATTTCTGCTGGCCTAACATTCAGTATCATCCGGAGAGTAATCCTGACGGCAAACTGAAAGCGGCGCAATTGGTCAGGGCCAACTGGGCTTTGAAAGACTACTGCCTTGGTTTTGGTATCCCCTTGCTTTCCGGCAAAGACAGCATGTACGTGGACGGAAATCTGGAGGGGGAGTTCGGCGAACGCCATAAAGTGTCCGGTCTCGAGACCCTGCAATTCACGGGCACCAGTGTTATAGAAGACGTGCAACGGTGCCTCACTATGGACGCGAAAATGGCGGGTGACCTTATTTATGTTTTGGGGCTTACCAGAAACGAGTTGGCAGGCTCTGAATACTACGATCTTTTTGACTATACCGGACTCAATGTGCCCCGCGTGAGGTTAAAGGAGGTAATTCCTCTGTATCAGGCACTGGAAGAGGCCATCCGGGCCGAGCTGGTGGCTTCGGCCCATGGCATCTATCGAGGAGGTCTGGGAGTCCATCTGGCACTGGTGGCTGTGGCTGGCCAGCTCGGCTTGGATGTGGAACTTGCTCAGGTACCCTCTGAAGATGTGAAACGGGACGACCTCCTGCTCTACTACGAGTCCGCCGGGCGCTTCATTGTCACTGTTGCACCTGAGCACAAGACTGACTTCGAGGAGCTCTTTAAAGATCTTGCCTGCGATTGTGTTGGCCGGGTCACGGCAAAACAAAAGCTC
>PPDG01000607.1 GCA_002899795.1 Desulfobacteraceae bacterium
CAGACGACCCTTGCTTTCCTCTATGGCCAGACGTAATTGATTCTCGATCATACCAAAATAGATGTTGTCATCGTCTCGCAGCCTGTAGCTGGCGCGGCCCAGATCCAAAAGCTCTTCCATCTTTTCCCTTTTCTCACCTTCGAAGCGGGATAGAAAGCTTTCAACTAAGGCTTCAACATCTCCGGCACGGAACCGTTCTTTTGCTGCAGGACGGGAGGCCATTTCCAGCAACAACCTGACAATGGCATCGCCCCCCTGGGTGCAGAGCTCTTCAGAGCAGGAGAGGTCGCCAAACTTGTCAGTGAAATCCTCTAATGCCAATGAGAACGGATGATCAGGTTGAGGGTAACTTAGATTACTCAAACTATCAGAAAGATTTGAATCCCCTCGGATCATGGCGGCCATATTCTCGAGCCGCCGATTCCTCTCCAGGCTCATCATCTCAGTTGCCCCCAAAAGATCCATAAACTCGTAAGGATCGGAGGGTCTCACAGCATCGTTATACACCTGCCCGAACAACCTGATTCCGTGCGCCAGAGGGATAAACTCACTCCAGTAGATGTCCTTCCATCTGTCATGCGCCTGTTGTCTGCTGGCTAGCTCTTGGGCCAGTTCATTATCGGCCAGATTGGAAAGGTCCCGCTGGGCAAAAAATCTGGCTTCCCGTTCCATTTCGGGGATGAGCTCGCTCTCGACCCTGGTGCGCAGGCTGCGTAAATTCTCAAAACTCCTCCTGAGGGTGAAGTACCAGGCCCGACTGTCTTGTTCCTGCTCGGCTCCAATAGAGGTGATGGGTCTGGACTGTAAAACGTAGAGCTCACCCCCGACAAAAGTCCATTCCACATCCTGGGGAGAGCCGAACAACTCTTCCGCCTGGAGAGCGAGCCGAAACACTCTGGCCACCTCATCCTCACTCAGTGGGGGATTTGCCTGTTGTTCAGCTGAAAGTGTCTGTAAACGAGTGGAGTCAGGCCCGGCAACCATCTCTTTTTCTCGGTTTGCTGGGAAATGACTGACGATCGTCCCGTTTTTGCGATCCAAAAGCCATCGATCAGGTTCGATGCTGCCGTCGACCAGTCCCTGGTTCAGACCGTAGACACTTTCGATCACAGCTTGGTGTGGGGCATTGGGATTCTTGCCGAAAGCGACCCCGGAGCGATCCCCTGAGACTAGTTTCTGAACCACCACAGCCATGGAACTTTTTTCCACATCCAAGCCCAGTTCTTGCCGGTAAAGCAGGGCCCGATCCGACCAGAGTGAAGCCCAAACCAGCCGAATGTGTTCGAGGATGGAGTCTACACCTTGTACATTTACGTAAGACTCATGCAGACCAGCGAAAGAGGCGTGCAAAGAATCTTCGCCGGGGGCGGAGGAACGCACCACCACCGACTCTCCTGGAAGTCTGGATGCAAAGACACTCTGAAGAGAGGTGCGGAGATCGCTTGGCATGGGGGTGTGAATGAACAAGTTGCGAATTCTGAGCGCCGCATCCCACATCTCTTCCCATCGTACTTCAGCAAAGTCCTTGCGGTTGAACTCCATTAAGATGCGTGCGCCCAAACCTGTTGTTTCCAGGTAACGATGATAAGCATCCGCTTTGAGACACAAGGCCTCGGGCACCTTCATGCCGTTTTTGACCATGGTCGCCAGCGCCAAGCTCTTGCCGCCGACACTTTCGCGGTCATCACTACCGATCTGATCAAGGCTAAGGACCAGTTCCATCACTTTACATGAAGCTCCATGACATTTTGAAATCTTCTCACCAGATAATATGTTTCAACTCTTATTTGCAGGAGGGCGCAACTCGGAGATCGAACAAAGTCTTCCAGCATCGGATGTTTGGCCAGATAGATGGCGAGGACTTCATCTCGCTTTGCATCCACCACCTCTTGAGCGGTGCCGGTTGCGGTGACAGCCGCAGCTTGAGAAAAATCAGAGTCCTGATTCGAACGATTGTCAATCAACACTGTTACTCTGGCATCAGCCTCGATGTTGGCGTACTTCCTGGTGGCGCGAGCTGTGACAAAGTACAAGCACTTCAGGTCGTGGCTCGGGGCAAAAGCTACGAGGTTGGCATAGGGCTGGCCCTCGTTTTGGGTGCCCAAGACTGCGAGTTTTTGCGACTCAAACAATTCTCTTATGAGGTGTTCAAGCTCCGATTCCTCGCTCAAAAGGGTCTCCCTCCTAGAACCAGAACCAGTAATTTGTTCCACTGCTCACCTCCACTATAGATTTTTACTTACCTCTAGTCTGCTAAGAATCATTTTGTAGAGAACCAGGAGCTCATTCCCGGTGCGGATATTATCTGCCGAAGCCAATACCGCTAAAACTTCCTCTTGGTCCACGCCAACCTGGTCACAGAGCAAACGGGTCTGATGGTAAGTCGGCAGCCAGACCAACTTTCTGGAGATTTCCTCCAGAGAGCCAAAGATCCTAAGAAAATGGCCTAGGTTTAAAATGAAATATATGCGACCTGGGAAAGGAGAGGTCACCTCCATAATTTCATCAGGGTCCCAGACAAAGCAGCCCACGTGCGGGGTCCAGGGCAGGCCCCTTTCTTTGAGTTGGGCAGCAGCCTGGCAGTGTCGCAGGTCAAAAGGAATGGGAGGTAGGTCGGTCTCAGAATTAAATGGAGTGGGTTTCATGAAACTACGGTAATTCCTTTCCGTTCTGATGTTCTTTCAAAATCTTGAGGGCCTTAAAAGCGCTGGTTTCCTTGTCCTTTATCTCCAGCATTAAATCAAAGTCCAACCCTTTGGTCTCATGGAGAAACTTTATGAAGATTGCTATGTTCAGCGTTTTTGCGTGGGATCCAGGCCGCTGACCTCTCTGCTGACTACTGTAGTCTACCATGGGAATGCCATCTGTTTCTTTCCAGGTACTCGCGGAAAGTTGCAAACCTTGTCGCAGTGTTTCACCGTTGTTGAGGCATTGGTGGTGAAAGGTGTCGAATAGTATTGGGATTCCAATTTTTTCGTGTACCGACAAACAATCTTCCAGGCTATACGACCTGTCGTCGTTCTCGATGACCAGCCTGCTTCTCAGGGACTTGCTCAAAGAGCTGTATCTCTCAATAAACCTATTGGTGGCGGAGCGCTTGTCGCCGTACACCCCACCTACATGAATCTGAATCTTGGCGGTGCTGTCCAAGGCCATTTCGTCGAGGACGGCACAATGATATTCTAGTTCCCATACACTTCGCTCCACAACATCGTCTTTGAGCGAATTGATGACTACAAACTGATCAGGATGCATGGAAATTCTTATGTCATGCTTTCTTATGAACTCGCCGACTTTTCTGAACTGCCCCCTAAAATGGCTGGCCCAGTCGAAGGTGCAAACGGGGTGTGAGGCAAAAGGGACCAGGTCCGAGCTGATTCTAAAAAAGTAGAAACCATTCTGAACATTGTACTGCAAAATCTGAAAGAGGCAGTCTAAATTGTTTTCCACTTTCTGAATCAGCCGCTCCTCAGAATAGGAGGCAAGCCTGAAGGTGGAATTGGCTGTGCAACCGATTCCACGATTTATGCACGGGTATCCAATTTTCATAGCAGTCCCCAGCTGTTTCACTTTTTAAAACAAGCCTTAAAAATATAGTGCTAATCTTCTTAACTTACAATGGCCCCCTTATAGTTAGTTGGCAGAATAAAAAATTATGGTTGACGCGGGAGGGGAGGTGGTGTGATAATTCTTGACAGTAAAAAAAACCCCCACCCTTGACTGGCCTAAGCCGAGTACTTAGTTTAATGGCCAGTGAGCGGTATGGAACACTCGCAATCCTAAACTTAAAGTCAATTAAAGAAAACCAAAATGGAAGGAGGGGAGTAGAAATGGCTGAGGCGACGAAAACTTCAATGGTGTATGTGTACGACAAAGAGGGCAATGCTTACATCTGTGACATCGACGATCTAAGAGATGCTAAAGCTGTAAGCGATGATGAGAAAGCTAGTTGTACTGATCTGGATGGGATGGCGTTTACCAGAAACGAATAATTTGGATAAAAGCTTTTATCCCAAAAAAGGTGAGTGAATTGCCACTCACCTTTCTTTTTTCTTTACCTAAATCTTTCCTCCAACCTCTAGTAATCCCATGCCTTAGTACTTTCAAAACACACCTGTTCTGCTGGTGGTATAGTTAAGCTTTGCTCGTAGAGTCAATATGCTGTGATGATCTTCAGGAAGACGAACGCTCAGCAAAATCCCCCTCGGTCCCCCTTTGGCAAAGGGGGAAGATGGATTGTTTACATGTGAAATGGTCCCCTTGATGCCCCTCCCTTCGGGTTGGTTCATGGACCAAAGCCACCGGCCAAGCCGGGGGGATGCTGTACTTGCTCTGCCAAATCTTGCGAAGAGAAGATCCCGCATGTCTTTAAATCTCCGATTTTGTTGACATGAACGGTGCAGTGATTATTTTGGCCCAAGCCAGGAAGTCAATTGGAAATAATGCTTTCCAACTCATCCGAATACTGTAAATCGGCGGAAGGACTTGCGGGAAAGAATGAAGAATCGCAATGCAGAGAAAGTGCCAACAGGCAAAAAAATCGCCTATGCTGCTCCGGCTTTTGCCCTTGCTATTGTGGGCATTCCAGTATACGTCTATATCCCCAAATTCTACACAGACGTGGTGGGCGTCAACATTGCCATGCTGGGTTACTTGTTATTGGCAGTAAGGCTCTTTGACGCCGTAACCGATCCAGCAATCGGCTATCTATCCGACCGCACACGAACGCGGTTCGGTAGACGTAGACCTTACATTGCCGGAGGGGCAATTCTTCTCTCCCTGTCCATGTATTTTCTCTTTCATCCACCCCAAGGTTCTCCGTTCTTCGAGACTGTCTGGTTCGGCATAACGGTTTTTTGTTTGTTTTTTTTCTGGACAGTAGTGGTAGTGCCCTACGAGTCCCTGGGGCCTGAGATCACTTTTGATTATGACGAACGAACTACCTTACTGGGCATGAGAGATGGAGCCCTGATCGCCGGCACTCTGGCGGCAGCAAGCTCCCCGGCGGCTGTGGCCTGGGCCTTTGGTCTGTCGCCAACTGCGGCAGGGGAGCGGGCCAAATTCTTCTGGATCGCTGTGCTCTATGCGCCTCTCCTCATTGCTTTCTGTTGGTGGTGCGTCCTCTCCATTCGTGAAAGGCCACAAAATATTTACGGGGACAAACAGAGCCTGATGCAGGGTCTCAGGCATGTGTCACAAAACCGGCCATTTATCATATTGGTGATCTCGTATATTGTCGCTGCCTTTGGCAGCAATCTCCCGGCCACTTTAATTCTCTATTATGTGGAATACGTGCTCCAGTCGAAGCTGGCAGATCTTTTCCTTCTCATTTACTTCGCCACCGCGGTCCTTTTTCTGCCTGCCTGGATCTACATGGCACGGAGGCTGGAGAAAAAGGTTGCCTGGCTCGCAGCCATGGTAATAAACACCGGAGCCTTTACCGGTGTTTATTTTCTGGGGCCGGGGGATGCAACCATCTACGGGGTCTTGGTGTTTCTCTCTGGTATTGGGCTCGGTGCAACCCTTGCCATACCCTCTGCCATGCAGGCTGATGTTATTGATTACGATGAGCTTCTCTCAGGCCAAAGACGAGAGGGTGAATACATTGGCATATGGTCTATTACCAAGAAGCTTGCCGCGGCTCTAGGGGTTGGCTTGGCACTATCGATTTTGGGAGCTGTTGGCTACACGCCCAATGTCGAGCAATCAGAACAGGTGCAGTTCACTCTCAGGGTTCTCTACGCCCTGGTGCCTTCTCTTTGTAATATTGCAGCTTTCGTCATAGCACTGGCTTATCCAATCAGTCGCAGAGTCCACAAAGATATTTTGAAGGCCATTGTTGAGAGGCGAGCGGGACAGTCTGTTCAAGACCCTCTCCGTCCAGGCCGAATACTCACATAACGGATGGTAGGCGCAGGAAGAATTAGCAAAAGAAAGTTCGGGGTTGGCGTTATATTTTGAAAGAAGCACATTTATCTAGTTCCGCACAGCAACAACATGTTCTCTCACTCCTCCAGAGAATGTGTCAAAATTTGTCATCCCGGCCAAGTCCCGCAAAGCGGGACGCGAGCCGGGATCCAGAAAGAATTTGACCATATTGAACCTTCACTGGATTCCGGATCTCGCCCGCCTAGGCGGACTCGTCCGGAATGACGGGTTTGGCGATTGTGCCGCAGTTTCAAGGGGAGAGGAGATTCTCGCGGAACTGGGTTAATAGTTGTTACTTAGGATTTATATATCCATGTTTACAGGAGAAATGAATGGAGTATGCATTGTCCATTTTCATCGCTAACCTCGCCGCTGTAATGGCCATGATGTTTGCAGTCTGGCTGTTTAGTCTCCTCAAAAGGGATGCAAGCATCGTGGACGTGTTCTGGGGCCTGGGGTTCGTTGTTGTTGCCTGGCTTACTTTCCTCAAGGCAGATGGTTACCTGGGTCGAAAAGTGCTGATTACCGTGCTCACCACCCTATGGGGGCTCCGTCTAGCGCTCTACATCTGCATCCGAAATTGGGGTCACGGTGAGGATAGCCGCTATCAAGCCTGGAGAGCCCAATACGGCGCCCGTTTCTGGTGGGTTAGTTTATTTACCGTATTCGGGCTGCAAGGAGTGCTCTTATGGACCATCTCCCTCACCCTACAGGTTGGGCAGATTTCAGCAATTCCTGCGAAGTTAGTGATGCTCGACCTTTTAGGGATGATCATTTGGGCTGTTGGTTTCATATTCGAGGCGGTGGCCGATTGGCAATTGTACCGCTTCAAGGCGGTACCAGAGAACAAAGGCAAGGTGATGAACAAGGGGCTGTGGGCTTACAGCCGACACCCCAATTATTTTGGTGAATCTCTGGTTTGGTGGGGTCTGTTTATCATCACTTTGGCCACACCAGGAAGCACATGGGTGGTGATAAGCCCCCTGCTTATTACTTTTCTCCTGGTGAAAGTCTCTGGCGTTACTCTGTTGGAAAAAACAATAGTAGATAGTCGGCCTGAATATGCGGACTACATAAAGAGCACGAGTAGTTTCATTCCATGGTTTCCGAGAAAGGAGAAGCCATGAGATTTGCCATTGAACTAGCAGAACGTGGTCTCCTTCCAGACAGCCTTATCCGCTGGGGGATCCGCGAACTGGACAAGAAAAGATTGCGGTTGGAAGATCTGGGCGATCGTGAAAAACAGCGTCAGGCCTTGGAAAGATTCGTTGAGGAACTGAGGAATAGTCCCGTTGCCGTGCAAATACACAAACCCAAGGAACAACATTACGAACTCCCACCACCTTTTTTTGAGAAAGTCTTGGGCAAATGGATGAAATACAGCAGTTGCTATTGGCCCCAGGGGGTCGACTCCCTCGACCAGGCAGAAGAGGCTATGTTGGAGCTGACCTGCGAGCGGGCCCAGCTAGAAGATGGCATGGAAATCCTGGAGCTCGGTAGTGGCTGGGGCTCTCTTTCTCGGTGGATGGCAGAGCAATACCCGAACAGCCGGGTAGTAACGGTGTCCAATTCCCGGCCGCAAGGGGAGTTCAACAAGGCGAGATGCGCAGCCTTGAAGCTCGATAATGTAGAAGTGATAAGTGCTGATATGAATGATTTCGACACTGATCAAACCTTCCATCGCATCGTATCTATTGA
>PPDG01000608.1 GCA_002899795.1 Desulfobacteraceae bacterium
CGTACTTTATCGTCGTAACAGATTTCTACAGGAGTAGTTAGTGTCAATCCGGAAACCGTGTTTTCGGATGTCATTCTGAGGAGTCCCGCCAGCGGCGGGACGACGAAGAATCTCGATATCCTTCGCGGAGTTTATCCTGAGTGAATCGAAGGGCTCAGGATGACAAAGCGTTGCTTTCTTCGCGCGGAGCCTGCCCTGAGCTTGTCGAAGGGCTCAGAATGACACTGCATAGTTTCCGGATGGACACCAGTTAGTACTCGGGGTCTATAATTTTTTTGATATCGGAGTTGTAGAAGGAGCTTTTTCCTGATAGTTTTAATAAATTTATCTCAATATCAAAAGAGGGTTTTTTATGAGCCAGAAAAACAGCGACATACCCGTTGCACTCACTTTCGATGATGTGCTGTTGCTGCCCGCAGCCAGCAAGGTTCTGCCGAACGAGGTGGATGTCAGGACCAAATTAACCCGCAGTATTTCCATGAATATACCTCTCATGAGTGCAGCCATGGACACGGTTACCGAGGCGAACACTGCCATCAGCATGGCCCGTGAGGGTGGCATCGGTATCATTCACAAGAACATGAGTATTGAACGGCAGGCCCGGGAGGTGGACAAGGTCAAGAAATCGGAAAGCGGCATGATCATTGATCCGGTCACTATGCACCCCGAGCAAAAGATTTCCGAGGTGCTCGAGGTCATGGAACAGTACCGCATTTCCGGGGTCCCCATCGTTGCAGACGGGCGAAAGCTGGTGGGCATTATTACCAACCGTGATCTCCGTTTTGAAACCAATCTGGATCAGAAAGTGGCCGAGGTAATGACCAAAGAGAACCTGGTCACCGCATCCGAGGGCATAACCCTGGAAGAGTCCAAGATACTTCTCCATAAGAACCGGATCGAAAAGCTTTTGGTTGTAAATGATAGGGGCAACCTGCTTGGTCTTATTACCATCAAGGATATTATGAAAATCAAGAAATACCCAAGTGCTTGCAAGGACAGCCTGGGCCGTTTAAGAGTAGGGGCGGCGGTTGGTGTGGGGCCAGACCGCGATGCCAGGGTTGAAGCGTTGGTCAATGCTGGTGTCGACGTGATCGCAGTGGATTCTGCCCACGGCCACGCCCAGGCGGTGGTGGACAGTGTGCCGGCGATAAAGCGGCAGTTTCCAGAGATAGAGCTCATAGCAGGGAACGTGGCCACCGCAGAAGGGGCCAAAACCCTGGCCGAGGCCGGAGCCGACGCCATCAAGGTCGGTGTGGGCCCCGGCTCTATCTGTACTACGAGGGTTGTCGCAGGTGTGGGGGTGCCGCAGATTACCGCGGTGACGGAGTGTGCCAGAGTTGCTAAAGACTACCAGGTGCCGATTATCGCCGATGGCGGCGTCAAATACTCTGGCGATGTGGTGAAGGCTCTGGCAGCCGGGGCACACTCAGTCATGATTGGCAGCATTTTCGCGGGGACGGATGAGAGTCCGGGCGAGATGATTCTCTATCAAGGTCGTTCCTACAAGGTTTACCGGGGAATGGGGTCTCTGGGTGCTATGAAAGAGGGCGCGCGTGACCGCTACTTCCAGGAGGATATTGAGGAAGACGCGAAACTTGTTCCGGAGGGGATAGAGGGTCGGGTTCCCTACAAAGGTCCACTTTCTTCGAGTGTGTTTCAACTCCTAGGAGGTCTTCGTGCAGGTATGGGATACGTCGGCTGTGGAACTTTGGATGAACTGCAGCAAAAGGCCAAATTCATCCGGATTACTTCAGCCGGCCTGAAAGAAAGCCATGTCCACGATGTAATCATCACCAAAGAAGCGCCTAACTATCAGATAGATTGGAAATAGGTGGATATTCACGCTGAAAAAATATTGATCTTGGATTTTGGCTCTCAGACCACTCAACTTATCGCCAGGCGGGTGCGTGAGGCTCAGGTGTACTGTGAGATCCACCCTTTTAACATCGGCATGGCGAAGATAAGGAAGTTCGGTGCCAAGGGCATTATCCTGTCAGGAGGACCTGCCTGTGTGCTGGACAAAGGTGCACCCGTTTGTGATCTGGAAGTGCTTCATCTTGGTGTTCCGGTACTCGGTATCTGTTACGGCATGCAGTTGATGACCCACCTGCTGGGAGGTGAGGTGGAGCGAGCCGCCAAACGGGAGTATGGCAAGGCTCAACTTCTCATAGACTCCTCTGAAGACCTGTTCCACGGTCTGGATGGAGCCTCAGGGGGGCAGGGGGAACAGGTATGGATGAGTCACGGCGACAAAATCAAGATTCCCCCGCCGGGCTTCACCGCCATTGCCCACAGTGGTAACTCACCGGTGGCCGCCATGCGGCATACTGCGACAGAGCTCTACGGGGTTCAGTTTCACCCTGAGGTTGTCCATACCCCCAATGGGGCCAAAATGCTGCAAAATTTCCTCTCCCGTTCTTGCGGCTGTAAGCCCGTCTGGACCATGAAGTCATTTGTGGCAAGTACTGTGGAAGGTCTGCGGCAGACCATCGGCTCCAAGAAGGTGGTCTGCGCCCTCAGCGGCGGTGTGGACAGTTCTGTGGTCGCGGTCTTGCTTCACGAGGCGGTGGGCCATCAGTCAACCTGCATCTTTGTCAATAACGGCTTGCTGCGTCAAGGCGAGGCTGAGGAGGTACAGAGGATTTTTCGAGACAGCTTCGAGATCAATCTGGACTATATTGATGCCACTGATTCCTTTCTGAGCCGGTTGGAAGGCGTGGCGGATCCGGAGCAGAAACGGAAGATCATCGGCAACCGTTTTATTGAGATTTTTGAGGCTGAAGCCAACAAAATTCCGGGGGCTGAGTTTCTCGCCCAGGGCACCCTTTATCCCGACGTTATTGAAAGTGTGTCATTTAAAGGCCCTTCCGCCACTATCAAGACTCATCACAATGTGGGAGGACTTCCTGAGGTGATGAATCTAGAACTCATAGAGCCGCTCAGGGAGTTATTCAAAGACGAGGTGAGGAAGGTGGGTGGTGAACTGGGCCTACCACACCGGTTGATAAACCGACACCCATTTCCGGGGCCAGGTCTTGCCATTCGCATACTGGGTGAAGTTACGCCCGAGAGATTGGAGATCTTACGGCAGGCTGACACCATTGTTATGGAGGCGATGGAGAGAAGCGGTCTTCATGACCAGGTGTGGCAAGCATTCGCTGTCCTTCTGCCTGTTCGCACCGTTGGAGTAATGGGCGACGAGCGCACCTACGATCAGGTAATTGCCATTCGTGTCGTCGAAAGTGTTGACGCCATGACCGCAGACTGGGCCAAAGTACCCTACGAAGTACTAGGGCAAATGTCGAACCGTATCATAAATGAGGTAAAGGGAGTGAATCGGGTGGTTTACGATATTTCTTCCAAACCGCCCAGCACCATTGAGTGGGAATAGTCCCCGCCATGACCCTACCGACCCATGCGCCAGGCAGACTTCGTTCATCTTCACCTTCATTCTGCTTACAGTCTTCTGCAGAGCACCATAAGACTGCCCCAGCTCGTCAATAAGGCGCGGGAATACAGGTTGCCGGCCCTAGCAGTCACTGACCATGGTAATCTATTTGGCTGCATAGAGTTCTATGAGCTGGCATACAGTAACGGGATTAAACCCATTATTGGCTGCGAGCTGATCGTTGCTCCCACCGACGCAGCCGAGTCAGAGAAAGCGAACAGCGCTGAGCCCGCCAATCATATCGTCCTGCTAGCCAGAAATCGAAAAGGCTACCAAAATCTGCTTCAACTCGTCACCAAAGCCCACTCCCAGGGCTGGCAACAGGAACCACGCATAACTTCGGATCAACTCCACCAGCACCACCAGGGGCTCATAATCCTGAGCGGTTGCCAGCGGGGAGAAATTCCCACTCGGCTCCTCAAAGAAGACCAGCAGGGGGCAGAAGCGAAAGCTGTCGAATATCTGGAGGTTTTTGGCCGGGAATTCTTTTTTATCGAGCTGCAACCGGCGCGAACGGACGTGCACCGTATTCTGAACGAAAGACTTTTGAGCCTGGCCCGTCAGCTGAATCTCCAAGTGGTGGCTACCGCCAATAGCCATACCATTGACCCCGGCGAAGCAGAGCTGGTTAGAATCCTGACAGCCATCAGACTGGGAACCACCGTGAAGGAGATACCTCCTCCGCTGGAGCATGGTTTTCTCTCGCCAGAGGAGATGAAAGCCGAATTTGCCCACCTGCCTGAAGCGATCGCCACTACCATGACCATTGCCGAGCGCTGCAACGTGGATTTGGATTTAGGCAAAATCCATCTGCCAAAGTTTCTCTTGGAAAAAGGCCAAGATGCCGCAGCCATCCTGAGGCAACAGGCGGTAGAAGGCCTTCATGCACAACTTTCAACAAGTCGTCCAGATGGTGGGGACTACAGTAAGAGGCTGGATGCTGAATTGCAAACCATTGAGCAGCTGGCTCTGGCCGACTATTTTCTTGTGATAGCAGATTTTGTTCGATTTGCGCGGGAGAAGGGGGTTCCTGTTGGCCCGGGTAGCGGTTCGGCAGGTTCGAGTCTCACTGCCTACGCTTTGGGGATTACCAACATTGATCCTCTCCGACACGATCTTTTATTTGAGCGCTTGATCAATCCTTTGATCCCTGAGTTCCCCGACATTGATCTGGGTTTTGGTATGGAGATGCGCGAGGAAGTGCACCAATACCTGCGCTCCAAGTATGGACAGGACCGCGTGGCGCAGATAGTTTCACTTGTTACCATGCAGTCGCGTACAGCCATTCGAGATCTAAGAAAGGTTTTGGCCCTGTCCCGGGAAGATTTGGAGGTCGCCTCTGGGGATGCAGAACAAGCTCCAGGGGGAGAGGGGGTAAGAAAAGTATCGGCTCTTCCACTGGAAGAAGAACTCTCAACAGCACCACAGCGTAAACTGCAGGAGCTGGCGGCCGCCCTTGAGGGCTTACCCAGACAGGTAAGTACCCATGCCACTGGCGTGGTTATCGGCGATGGTCCCCTGGTTCAGCGTGTTCCTCTCTACCGAGGTCCCAAGGATGAGTGGGTCAGTCAGTACGATATGCGCGCTCTCAAGCGGGCCGGCCTGGTAAAGTTCGATTTCATTGCAAGAAAAGCTTTAACCGTGATTCGTAAGGTTTTGGATCTTATTGGCGATGAGTCAGATCTCTCTGCGTCCTTGGAGGATATGTCCCTGAACGATGAAGCGGCCTTCCAATTGCTGTGTGGGACGCAGGTCGGAGGCATTCCCTACCTGGAGGGTGCGAGAGCTCGAGATTTGCTACTCAAATGGCAGCCTCGGCAATGGCAAGATCTCATTGCCCTGCTGGCACTGGTTCGGCCTGTTGCCCTGGAGAGTGGATTGACTGAGAGTTTTCTGCGAACTCGACAGGATGGACAACCGGAAGAGTCACTTCCTCCGTCTAGGGATAAGAGGCCTGGCGCTGGGACTGCATTTCTTCTCTTCGACGTGGATCTGACAAGGCTGATCGTTCGCACTACCGGCTGGTCTCTGGAGAAAGCAGATGAGCTTTGCCGCATAATGATGAAAGGTGAAGAAAGGGCGGAAGACCTACGACTGGAGTTTATTGAGAGTTCTGAAGGGAAAGGATGCGACCGCGAACAAGCAGAGACCACTTGGTCCACACTGGAACGTTCGGCGGGAGTGGTCGCCAACCGGAGCAAAACAGTGGCCCAGGGGCTAACGGTGCTACAGGCCGCTTTCCTGAAAGCCCGTTTTCCGGAGCACTACATGGCGGCTCTTTTGAGTAGTGAATTGCGTCAGCATGATCTTTTGGCAGCTCACGTGGAGGTTTGTGGTCGCGAGAATCTTCGTTTGCTGCCTCCGGACATCAACGGCAGTGGGGTGGAATTTACTGTTGAGACAGAAGGCATTCGGCTGGGACTTGCTGCCGTCCGCCATGTGAGTCGGGCTGCTGCGGCCGCCATTGTCCAGGCCCGGCGAGAAAGAGGTCCATTTCATTCCCTCTTTGAACTCATATCCAGTGTTGAGCGGGAGCATTTGGGAAAAAGGGCTTTGGATGGGCTGATTAAGGCGGGAGCTTTGGACAGCTTTCGTTGCGGCCGGCAACAGTTGCACGACATGCTTCCAGGGGCGGTGGAGCAAGCACGTCGAGGTCAAATGGCACTTTTTGACCGTTGCGATATGGAGTCCCAGTCTGTGCCAAGCTCTTCTCCTGCAGTTGAATGGGATGAAGCCACCAAAGTCTCTCGGGAAAAGGAGGCGTTGGGATTCTACCTCAGCGGCCACCCACTATCTGAATTCAAGGCCCTGGTGGAAGAACTGGCGCCGGGTGGGACGGCAGGACTGGGTGATCTTCCCGGAGATTCACAAAGCCGTTTAGGGGGTGTTGTCGAGGAGATTAGAATGGTCAGCAGCCGCAAGGGAGAACCTCTCCGCTTTCTGCGGTTAGAAGATTTCAATGGCTCTGCGGAAGTAGTTGTGTTTGCAGATGTACACGCGGAGTATCAAAGATACATATACCAAGGAGCACTGCTGCTTGTCAGTGGTAGGATAGCCAAAGAGAGTGGCCAGGTGAGGTTGGTTGCCGACGAGATCATGTTGTTGGAAGAGGCTGCGGCTGATATGGCGAGCTCAGTTCACCTTAAACTTACTGTGGAAGGGCTTTCCGGGGAACCGCTGAAAGAGCTGAAGCAACTGCTTAAAACTCATCCCGGTTCCTGTCCAGTATACCTTCACTTTGGCGTTGGCCAGCAGACGGTGGTGGTACAGAAGTTACCGACAAGTTTTCGGATCCGTCCCAACAAAGAACTTCAGGTAAGGCTCACCAAACAGTTTGGTAAAGACTGTCTGGAGGTTCGTTACGAAGAACCTCATGCCGCATAGCGTCAAGCGTAACGACAGTGAGAGGAGAAGATATTGACTGAGTACCGTGAACGGAGGTATCGCCACCAGATCCGCCATGAACGGCTGGTTGCCTTTGAGGCGACGGTTCAGGAAACCGATCTGTTGATATTGGCTGAATCCAACCTGTCCGTACTTGCTAAGGATGTTATTTACAGAGTTCGTGGGCCCTTGGAAGGTTACATTGCTCAGCATCCTGAATTCCTCAATGCCATGACACCTTTGCCTTACGATAAGCTCGCACCTCCTGTGGTGAGGGAAATGCTTGCCGCAGCGCAAAGTTGTGGTACCGGTCCCATGGCCGCGGTGGCCGGTGCCATAGCAGAGCAAGTCGGTTTGGCCCTTCTCTCGGAGAGCAGTGAGGTGGTGGTGGAGAACGGCGGCGATTGCTTCATAAAGATGGATTCACCCTTGCAGGTATCCATATTTGCAGGGCAGGCAGAGCTAAGTAACCGGGTGGCACTGAGAATCTATCCGGAGAAAACACCGCTGGGGGTATGTACCTCTTCAGGCACTGTTGGTCACTCGCTGAGTTTGGGACACGCTGATGCGGTGACGGTGCTAGGATCTTCTGCGGCCCTGGCCGATGCTGCGGCAACTATGATTTGTAACCAGGTGCAAAGCGCGAACGATGTCCAACGGGCCCTTGATTTTGCTCAGCAGATTGAGGGGGTTATGGGTGTAATAATCATTGTAGGGGATCAAATAGGGGCATGGGGCGATGTCGAGCTAGTGTCAATTTAAGATTTAAGATTTCACTCAGCAGATGACA
>PPDG01000505.1 GCA_002899795.1 Desulfobacteraceae bacterium
TAATTTGCAGCAAGCTATCCTCGGGCAGGCCAACTTCTCACGGGCTGATTTGCGCGGAGCCGATCTGCGTGAGGCCGATCTCGATGGTGCTAACCTTTGTGGTGCCGACCTGACGAACACCATCGGTCTGACCAAAAAACAAGTTGAGTCGGCGACCATAGATGAGAAAACCAGGCTCCCGGACTACCTCCGAGATTTGTTACTCAAAGCGAGGGAACTGAAAGCGACAGCCGATGAATGGGACAACGTAAGGTAAAAGTAATCATGCCTAAGGTAAACAAGATATTGGTGGCAATATGCTTTTCGGAATACTGCACCGACACGTTCACCTATGCGGCTCAGTTGGCACTCCAATTACAAGCCGAACTCATGGTGGCAAACGTGATTAATGTGCGGGATGTCCATGCCATCAGCACCATTGAATCCATGGGTTATGCGGTCAGTACTGAAAACTACGTGAAGGCCATTAGAGAAGAACGCAAGGGTCAGCTGCAGAATATGATAGCTGACTCCGGATTTCCTAAAGAGAAAATCAAGTCTGTTTTCAGAGTGGGGCACCCCTTTGACGAACTTATTAAAATGGTCGAAGAAGAGAACATCGATCTGGTGGTGACGGGATCAAAAGGGCGGAGCGATCATCCTCGATTGCTGGTGGGCTCAGTGGCCGAAAGAATGTTTCGACACTCTCCAGTGAGTGTTCTTTTCTACCGAGAGACGTAGCGTCCGGACAAATACATAGCGTGTCCCCGAATTTCTCAACCACCTCTCTCTTGAGGAAGGAAAATGCTTATGAGTCTTCTGAATTCTTAAGATGGATCTGTGCTCAACCCATCCCATCCTAAAACGGCAGAATAATGGAATCTAGCAATTGTCGATCTTTCAAAACTGCTCCAATACTCCACCACACCAATACTCCATTGGGTATGCCTGCCAGTATTCTTTACAATTTGTAAAATTCTTCCTTCAATCCCCAAGGATTTTTATCTGATAATTTATTTAATTTCAATAGGATAAGTTGCCTTGATATCTGGCACAATTATTTCAATAGCGTTTCTTAAAAGAAAGTCAAGGAACTTCTGGTTGGGTTGGCTGAGAAGCCCAAGAGGCCAAAGAGAATATTTTGAAGGGGGTGTTATATGAGCCAGCAGAAAAAGATTTTGATTGCCGTTGACTCGTCTGCTCATTCGCTGAATGCAGTGAAATACGTAGCCCAACAATGTGCTCCAGCAGAGCGCAGTTTGAACCTGATGCATGTCATCCCCACAGCACCTGAGACATTTTGGGATATGGAGAAGGATGCATTTTTCAAGGAGAAGATGAAGAGCAAGTATGCTCAATGGAAAAGGAATGCCAAAAAGGCGGCCCAAACATTCTTGGACGATGCCAGAAATCTCCTGGTCAAGGCCAAATTCAAGGAAAATCATGTGGGTGTCATTCTTCAGGAGCGGGAGGTGGGCATTGCCCGTGACATTCTTAAAGAATGTGCCAAGGGTTATGACGCTGTCGTTGTGGGGCGAAGGGGTTTGAGCAAGCTGGAAGACATTTTTCTCGGCTCCGTTTCCAGCAAGATTGTCAATGGACTTGAAAACGTCCCCGTATGGGTGGTTGGAGGAGATATTAAGTCAAGAAAAATGCTGCTGGCAGTGGATTCCTCTGAAAATTCCCGCAAGGCGGTGGATTACGGTGGCGCCTTTGCTGCTGACACCGAAGCAGAGCTTACCATTTTTCACGTGGTGCGGAGTGTTGGCCTTGGATTTGTGGATGACCTCGCGCTTCGAGACCAAGAAATAGAGAAGCGGTTGACGGAAGAGACGGAGAGGGATATTCCGCGGATGTTTCGTTCCTACAAGGAAAGTCTCGAGAAAGCCGGGGTGGCCCCCGCAAGAATCTCCAGCAAGGTCATCATGCACAGCAGCAGTCGGGCGGGCGACATTGTCAAGGAGGCCAAAGACGGGAGATATGGCACTATTGTGATGGGACGCAGGGGGTTGTCCAAAGTGCGCGAATTCCTTATGGGACGAGTCACCAACAAGGTCCTGGACCGAGCCGAGGGATTTGCTGTATGGATTATGCCGTAGTGGAGGAAATTTAACGAGATAATTGCTATGGAGAGGAGGGTGCTATGAAAGCGGCGGTTGTTTTTACTGGTAGTGGGCCAATATTGATCTTGACCACCTATGCATCGTTTGGGAGTCCAGATTTTATTGAGAAGCTGGACGCCAAAGGACTAAACAAGTTCATAGCCTACGAAGTCCCAGTTGACCTGGTTAAGAAAAAATACGGTCAGCATTTTGACGTGATCATGAAGGATGTCAAGCAAGATGACGACCTCAGGGTTCTGGACTACAACGGTCACAGAGTCTTCCACAACTTCTCTTTCAAGGAGCTGGGAATTGCTTATCAGCACGAGTAGACAAGGGTGACGAGGACAATATTTGCCAAGGATTGAAGCTGTAAACTCTCTGAAGGGTTAACTGCAACGTTTTGGCAGACAGAAAGGAGAGAGGATATGTCTACAAGTACCTACAAGATTATTGAACTGGTTGGCACCAGCGACGTCTCCTGGGAAGAAGCCGCCAAGAACGCCGTGGAGGTGGCGAGTAAATCCCTCAGGGAATTGAGAATCGCCGAGGTGACAAAACTGGATATGAAAGTAGAAAAAGGAAAGGTTGTCGCCTACAGAGCGAGGGTGAATTTGTCTTTTAAGTATGAGGGAGGAGAGTAGGGATAGGACGAAATTAAAACAAGAAAGCCACTGCTGTCAAACTGGTTGATTTGATCGGTGAGACAAGCCTAGCGGACGACGCCCCCATAGGGGCGTCTCCTTCTTTCAAAACTGATCCATTACACCACTACTCCGTTCCAATGTCCGCCAGCATTCTTTACAAGTTGTAAAATCCCTTCCCCTGCCACGAAATCTACCATCTAATAATTAGCATTTATTTCAATAAGTTAATTTTGAACTTGTATGGCACAAAAATTTCATCTTCTGTTACTCAAGCGTGCGGAAATGTTACTGGAGGGTTCTGTTCGCCCACTGGTAGAGGTTGGAGAGCACTGCCCAATAACTATAAAAAATTCTCGGACCTCACCTGAAAGGAAGAAGGCGTGAAACCCGAACTTGAAGTCTCAGCGGTCGATGCTCGGTACTATTTCGCTACTCGGGACCTGGGCTTGAAGTGGTATAACTATGACGAATTAAAGGAGATAAGCGATCTTATTTGCACAACCACCGCCGTTGGCCATCTGCCGTTTCACTTGGTGGTGTTGCTGGCAGCAGATGCAGCTGAGACGAGACTGCAGCGTAAAAGAGAATCGAGCTCATCTTGTTTGAAGTCGTGGGGATTCCTAGCGTTAATCTGAAGCTCAACGCAGAGCAACTGTGTGAGGCGATTGAAGAGCTGCATTGTGCCTTGAACCTTCTGGACTCTGTGCTCAAAGAGCTTGAAAGTGGTGCAATGATGGGGATGGCAATTTCGGACCGCCTGGCAGAAGCCTGGTATAAAGTGAACTGTTGTCGTCTTTATACCGAAAGCGATGTCAACCTGGATGAATTCAACGTGGAAGCGATGGGACTCATCAACGATGCGAAATGCATGGTGGACAGCCTGGTGAGTTGGGGAAAAGGAATGACTTCTCATGGAAAGATCTCTATAACTTCATGCATTTCCAACGCTTTAAGGAATCTCACGTTTGTCTTGTGTGAGTTGGAAGATTGGCTCAACAGGCTGGCATGAGATGATTAACCGATGAGATTTCAATTAATGGAAGGCGATTTATGCTATGGCTCCGATTTTTGAAAAAAACGAGCTTGTGATGCTGGAGGACCTTATACTCCTCGCCAAAGAAGGCAAAGATGTTCGGGTGCAGGTTCAATTAAGAAAACAGGATATCAGCCAGAAAGTCCATACCGTAGGGACGGCAGAGAGGAAGGCGGAATTCAAGTCCTACCTTCTAATAGCTGATTACACCTGCAGCGTTGCAGGAGAGGTCTATGAGGTGCCAAAAGTCTACATCTTCGGCTCAGAGGAGGAATCTCTAACTACGGCCAAAATGCACAAAAATATCGCCAACGAGCGTTTAAAGAGAGATTACCAGCGTCTGAAGGATGCCACAATTAAAATAGAAGAAAAGTACTTCTGAGCAAGCGCCCGGTGGCATACAACAAACAGTTACTGGCGTCAACTTAACTGATGCAGAGGTGTTTCCGCCTGTCTATTGCCTATTCGGAAACGGCTTTGTGTGCAGGTGATTCTGAGGGGTTCCGCCAAAAGCGTGACGACGAATAATCTTTGAGTTCTTGAACTCGCAGGAGAATCTTTGCTTCTCTCAGAATGAAATCGAGTACTTTGCGGATGGAAACTAGACCGAGCCAGGCGACATGTGGCTAGCAAGGACACCTAGTAGACACTGGATTTTTTTGATTGGGACGTTTGCTTTGTTTATGCCTTCCATGTCCTGCAGTTATCCCACTGTTGTGGGAAGCATAGCCGAATCTAATCCAGGCACGCATTTCCTTTGGATTGCGATCATTTTGTTGGTAGCAAAATTGTCTAACCTTGTGGTGCGTTATGGTCAGCCTCCGGTTCTGGGCGAACTACTCGTTGGCGTTCTATTCGGCAACCTGTCCCTGGCGGGCTTTCATTTCTTTGAGCCAATTCGGCAAGACCTCATCATCAGGTTTCTGGCTGAACTCGGAGTTGTGATCTTACTTTTCCAGGTTGGCTTAGAATCCAATGTGAAAAAAATGCTTCGCGTGGGCCCACGGGCTTTTCTGGTTGCCTGGATTGGAGTCCTGGTTCCCTTCTTTCTCGGCACCGCAATAGTTGGACCTTTTCTCCTGCCAAGTCTTTCTTTTCATGCTCATCTTTTTCTAGGGGCGATCCTTACGGCAACTTCGGTCGGGATTACAGCACGAGTTTTCCAGGATGTGGGTCAATTACAAACTCCCGAGGCTCAAATCGTGCTGGGAGCAGCCGTAATTGACGACGTGTTGGGCCTGACTATTCTGGCTGTTGTGAAGGCTATCGTGGAGTCTGGTAAGGTCAGCTTTATCGAAATTGGTTTGATTACCGCCAAAGCTGTCCTTTTCGTGAGCAGCGCTATTATTATAGGACAAACGCTAGCCGTCACATTGGGGCAGCTTTTTTCTAAGATCAACCCCGGCATCGGCATGAAATTTATCCTGGCAGTTAGTTTCGGTTTGTTTTTCGCTTATCTCGCCGAAAGTATTGGGTTGGCGCCCATAGTTGGGGCCTTTGCCGCCGGGTTGGTATTGGAGCCGGTACATTTTAGCCACTTTGATGCCCCGACCATCGTTGAAGACATAGAAGAAAGTGTAAAGGACGCCGGACCAGAATTAAAAAAGGCTGTCTCAAATGTTCTGGATTCTCTTTCGCGTAGCCACATCCAAGACCTCATTAGACCGCTGAGTTATTTTCTAGTCCCTATTTTTTTCGTACTGACAGGAATGGAGGTTAGACTCGAAACATTGTGCAATCGGCCCATCCTCCTTCTAACTTTGGCTGTTGCCGCAGTGGCCTTTGGCGGCAAAATTGTGGCTGGCCTGGTGGCTGGCAGAGTCAATAAGGCAATCATAGGCTGGGGCATGGTGCCAAGGGGTGAGGTGGGGTTGATTTTTGCGGCGATGGGTAAATCAATGGGGGTGGTTTCCGATGAAATTTTTTCCATGATTGTAATGGTAATAATGCTGACAACCATCGTGCCACCCCCGATTTTGAGTTTCCTGCTGCAGCGTAAGAATAGATTAAATTCTCAAAGCCGTAACTTCCTTTCGTCCATCTGAGCAGCGGCGTGGAAAATGAGGGGAGATGCCCCAGGATCCTCAAGGGAGGCAAATTCGTAATGAAAAAATTGTCAAATTTTCAGGTGGATTACGATTTCTTCTCTGGGAGAAGAGAGGAAGATATCGTCTTAATCAGCTTCAAAGAAAACCTCCTTCAGCGCAGCACTCATTTGGACGCCAAAGGCAAGTTATTTGATTATCTTGACCTCGTTTCAAAAAGTGATGCGATCAGAAGTGTTTTAATCATCGGCTCACCGAAGAAAACCGGGCGTGAAGAGTATATTGGAATTTACCGGCAACTATTGAGGCAAGAACTTGATACCAGGGCCCTTGCGAGACTCTACAACGCAGTTAATCAGTTCGTTTTGAAAATGGTCGGTTTCAACAAAATAGTTGTTCATGCCGACAGTGGCAAGGTTATTTCTTTTTATATGAATCTCAGCTTTGCGTGTGATTACAGGATAGTAGGAGACAACACTGTTTTCCAAAATCCGTATCTTGAGCTGGGGCTGGTACCAAAAGGGGGCGGAGCCTATTTCCTGTCCAGACTGCTGGGTTTTAGCAAGGCACGGGAGGTATTGCTCTCGGACGAAGATATCACCGCAGAAGAGGCCCTGGAACTCGGTATTGTGGACAAGGTCGTTCCTTCGGTTGAACTCAACGAGGCGGCATTGAAGATAGCCAAGGACTTTGCCCGGAAGCCCGTGGGCTCGGTGTCCGGAATCAAGAAGCTTTTGAGCTGTTGCCTGAAGGAGTTAGAAGATTGTCTGGAATGCGAGAACCAGCTGCTTTTGCAGACTGTCAGCAGGTCCGATTTTCGGAAAAGCTTAGGTGAATACACCGAGGCCTATCATTTGTGAGACGAACGACCACAGTCTCCAGATGATACTTTTGAGGCTAACTCGCTGATCAAGCGAAACGAAAAACTATGTAGTTTTCATGGGGTCCCACTGGTGAGGCCTGGTAAATGATCACCGTTCGGGGAGTCGATCGTGAAAAGAAACGATTGGAAGTGTTTAGTGAATGCTTTGTTGTTTGTGGACATCTGTTCAGTGTTCGTAATTGGATTGCTTTTGGCCCTTGTCATCCCTTCCGGAAGGGGGCGTTCTGCAGAAAAATACTTTATGGGATTACACCGGCACGATTGGGCGGATCTTCACTTCTATCTCGCACTAATCCTGGCGGGGTTCCTGATCTTGCATGTTTGGTTGAACTGGACGTGGGTAGCACAGTCTACCAAGATATACTTCTCTAACCGCTGGAAGAAAGCGCTCTATGGTTTATCTTTTGCCTGGCTTGTTGTCATTCTTTCGGGTTGGATTACGATGAAGTTTTGACTGCTTTGGCACCGCCACTGAATATTGCGATCAAGTAGATTGCCTCTATCGAGATGATTGTCTTCCCTAGAACCTTGTTGTAAAGATAGCAAGTCGGGGCAATATGGCAAGAATCCTTCTGGTGGATGACGAGGAACACATTCTCCGATACTACACCGAGGAACTCTCTGAGGAAGGCCATAAGGTCTGGACGTTAGCCACTGGACATAAGCTTCTCAAAAGGATTGATCGTGTCCAACCCGAGGTGGTGGTTCTGGATATCAAGCTCGTGGAATACGACGGTCTGGTTCTCTTAAAAGAAATTCGCAATTGCTACCACGACCTCCCGGTCATTCTCTGCACTGCGTACGATACCTACAAAGAAGACCCGAAATCCATTGCCGCAGACTACTACGTGGTCAAATCATTCGACCTCACTGAGTTGAAAATGGCTATCCAAAAA